>NZ_JBQSVP010000061.1:0-17871 GCF_052376345.1 Psychrobacter sp. AOP5-GZ1-6
TATGACCCGGAGTCGACGGCTATGTAACATCCTGTAAGCTGGTTGTCGTCATAGAGTACGTTGAATAACAAAGCACGACTGAAACCATTTTTAGCAACGCATAGCCGACCTGATACATCTAGCAAAACCTTATATATACAGCAGTATATGCTCATCATAGCAAATAATACTTTTGGTTTGCTATATTAAAACATAAATGAATAAATTAGGGTGGTATGTAGGGTCTGTTAAATGTTCCAGTACTAGGTTTACTACTGACCGTATTTTCTAACTACCTATCCTCAATTATTGACGTCACAACCTGACTGTATTTTCAGTACATTATTTATTGTCGCCTATTATTTTAGCTCAGTTCACATAGGATAAGCGCATGCCATCTCAAAAAGACCCTTCCTCCCATTCAAAAAATGGTGCTCAAGAGCCACCAGAACAAAATGCACTAGAAGCTGCAGGTATTGATTCAGCTGCCATAAGTTATTCAAAAAATCCAGACTTTAACAATGGTCGTTGGTTCCCGACATGGCGACCGTATCAGGGTAACTTGGATCGTGATCCAGTCGGTATTAATGAATATCTACCACCATCAAAAAGTGTCTTATTAGGTGTGCAGCATACTTTTGCGATGTTTGGTGCGACGGTGCTGGCACCATTATTAATGGGATTTGATCCTAATTTAGCTATTTTGATGTCAGGTATTTGTACGGTGATGTTCTTTATGATCACTGGTGGGCGCATGCCAAGTTATTTGGGTTCAAGCTTCGCTTTTATCGGTCCAGTCATCGCTGTGACAGCCTATGCAGGTGCAGGGTTCAATGGTAATCTAAATGTCGCTTTGGGCGGTATCATGGCTTGCGGTATTATTTATGCCTTGATTGGACTATTGGTGATGAAGACGGGCACTGGCTGGATTGAGCGCTTGATGCCACCTATCGTGACCGGTGCCATCGTGATGATCATTGGTCTTAATTTAGCACCGGTGACTATTCAGGGTGTGTCGGCCAATCAGTTTGATGCATGGATGGCCACATTGACGGTGTTGCTCATCAGTGTTGTAGCCGTGTTTACTGGCGGCATGTTACGTCGCCTATTGTTATTGGTCGGTTTGATTTTATCGTATGCTGCTTATTTTGTGATGACCAATGTTTTAGGCTTTGGAGCACCGATTGATTTTACGAGCGTGGCCGCGGCTTCATGGTTCGGTCTACCAACGATTCATACGCCTAGTTTTGATAAAAATGCTATTATTATGATTGCACCAGTGGCCTTTATTTTAGTGGCTGAAAACTTAGGGCACTTTAAAGCGGTCGAGGGCATGACCAACGCTCGCGTCACACCTTATATGGGTCGCGCTTTTCTCGCTGATGGCTTAGCAACGACTTTTTCGGCAGGGTTTGGTGGTACAGGCGTGACTACGTATGCTGAAAATATCGGTGTAATGGCGGTGACCAAGGTCTATAGCACGACGATATTTGTGGTGGCAGGTGTGGTTGCGGTTGTTCTTGGACTGTCTCCAAAGTTTGGCGCCATCATTCAGACCATCCCAGCGGCATTATTAGGCGGCGCATCTATCGTTGTATTTGGTTTGATTGCGCTGGCAGGTGTGAAAATCTGGATAGACAATCATATTGATTTTAGCAAAAACAGTAATCTAATCATTGCAGCTGTCGTTGTTATCATGGGTACCGGCAACTTTAGCTTGCATTTAGGTGGTTTTGATTTGGGTGGTATCGGTACTGCTACGCTAGCTGCCATCGTATTGAATATCCTATTCAATCAAGCGTCTGAAGTAAAAGCGGCTAAGAAATTATTAGCCAAATAATAGCTTGAGTGTTATAGCCTTTATGAACTATATAAACTGAATTGATGATGTTAAAAAAGCCCTCATTCTATCTCTAGAACGGGGGATTTTTTTGAACGAGACCATCAAATTTATTTATATTTACGCTGTTATTTATATTTACGTTTATAAAAGCGTGCAAAAAACCGATATCGACGCAGCGCTCGTGGCTTAGGTTTTAATGAGCCTAGATATATCGCAAGCATGGTTAACAGTGCACCACTCCATTGTAAGCCATTAATCGGTTTGTCCAGCCAGCTATAATCAATGACCAATGCAGCAACTGGTTCAGTTAATAGTAATAACCCAGTCAATGCTAGAGACAGCTTGGGAATAGAGTAGGCGATGAGTCCCCATGCCAAGCACTGCATCACGGTACCGTAGATAAGCACCCAACCAATCTCAGACCATGTGTTCGGTAAGATATGCCCCATATCAAATACTAGCATCGGAATAATCATGGCAAAGACACCACCGATACTAATTAGCTGCATCAACACAAATATCGGTGTTGGTTCTGTATCATGCGTTTTACGAATGAAGGTCATTGATGCAGCCAGCATCGCACCCGAGACGATACCTGTGATGAACCCCCACGTTGCTGCTGTATTATGAGCAAACTCAGGACTGCCAATCATTGCCACGCCTAGCATCGCTAAAAACAGACTAATGAGCTGTACTATCGATTGGCGTTCATTAAAATATAAAAAACCAATCGCTGCCAAAAAGAAAATCTGTAAGCTGTTCAGTAATGTTGAGATACCAGGACCAACGGCATAAATACTCTCATGCCACAATGCCAAATCCAGCCCTAAAAATGCACCTGACAATAGACTATAAAAGATAGCCCGCCTTGAACGAGGCAAGCGTTGCCCCATCATTTTTGCTAAGACAGCAAAGACGATACCAGAAATGGCCAGTCGCCAAAACGACATCGCCCAACCACCGATATCGACATGAGCAACAATCAAACTTCCTAGACCAAATATAATACAACCAATGACTAAGCCGATAGGGGCAGAGCGTGAAGCAGCAAGTGCCATAAACAATCCTTATTTCTGTATTAATATACCCTGCTAACCTCTATATCAGTATCAATGCCTATGTTAAAAACGATAGTAAGTTAGGCTGCACTGTCGAGGTTTTAAGCTTAAAAATAACCAGTTACATTAAGCGGTGGTGACGGCGTATATTTATTGCCCTAGTGGTTTATAATGTTCAACACGCCCTAACGTCTACACCAAAAACATCCATACTCTTAGCTTAGGTTTATTTATGTTGCAACACTCATTATCAAAACCACAACGATGCTTGATGTTCAATTTACCACGAATAATTCTGCGCTATGGTTTTGCCTTGGGCGTTGTCTGTAGCGTCTTGTTTACAGCGTCAACAGCACAAGCTGCTAGCTGCAAACTACCCAAAAGCTATTACAAAAACGTCTCTTGCACATCAAATAGCAGTTATTTTTTGGCCATCAAAGACTTTGGTGCGCCTGTTGCTTTAATCAATAAAAAAGGTAAAGCGGTTGTTGATTTATCACGTTATCACGAGATTAAAGCGGATAAAATTGCGGGTGGCCTAATTCCCGTCCAACGGGGTAAAAAGGTTGGCTATATTAATATGCAAGGTCGTGAAGTTGTGCCGGTCATTTATGACTTATTAGGCGAGTCATCAGGCTGGGCGCGTGCGGTATCAGAAGGTCGTATCATCGTAAAAAAATCTGGCAAGTACGGTGTCATTAATACAGCCAATAAAACCATTGTGCCGTTTTCGGCAGCATTCAGTGATATCGATGACTATCGAGGCGGCGTGGCGCGCGTCAATAAAAACCGTGCAATCAGCTGGCTAGATAAAAATGGCAAAGCCACTAGTGACCCTAATAGTAGCAATAGTAACATCGGCGATAAGTCGGGCCCAGTATCAGAGTCAAGCGCAGTACAATCAAGCCAAGCACCTGTCACTCGTTTTACCACTTTACAACCACGTAAGCAAGATGGTAAGTGGGGGTTTGTCGATGACAATGGCGTGATTATGATTACTTATTCATTTGATGAAGTACAGTCTTTTTCTGAAGGGTTGGCTGGTGTTCGAATTGGTAAAGATTGGGGTTTTGTTAATCTTGGTGGTGAGCTGGTGATCCCGTTTCGTTTTTCTGACAGCGGCGTGTCGGTTAATGACAAGTACAAAGGTAAGCCTGCGTTTGTATTTACGGATGGCAAGGCGTGGATTGGTAACCTAAAAAATGGCACTAAAATGTGTATTGATAAAGAAGGTGCTAGTGTCGCTTGTGATGAGGGCTAGTATGACTAGAAAACTACTAAACCGCTATTTTGGTATCAGCCGTTTATAATAAAAAGGCTATGATAGAAAAAGAGTGTAAGACCTGTTATCCATCGATAGGCTTACACTCTTTTTCTGTTATGGCTTGTTTAACGTTTTTTAAGTTATTGGCGCTGAGCGTTATGATCCATTAATTTTCTAATAAATGGTTACTGATTAAGTCAACCATATACGGCTGATAATACTCAGGAATATCATGTGCCATGCCTTCGATTAAATAAAACGAGGCATTAGGAATGGTCTTTGCGACCACGCGGCCTTGTGAGGCAGGTAGCAGTCCATCCGCACTGCCATGTAATACGATAGTGGGCGCTTTGACTTGCTTACTGAATCGACTGATAGAGCCTGACGAGAGAATAGCATTAAGCTGCTGCACAGTACCTAGTGGATGGAAGTTGCGCTGATAGCGTATTTTAGCAATCTCACGCACCATACGTACATTGACATGACCGGGTGTACCGACTGTCTTCATAAACCAAACGCTATGCCGTACAATATCGCGCTCAGAATGGCTCTCAGGGCGGTTGATGAGGGTATATAACTGCTTTGGCTTGGGTGGTTTTAGGAAAGCGCGGTTGGTCGTGGTAAACATCAGCGCCATTCGCTGTACTAAGCTTGGATAGCGTGCGGCCACGATTTGTGCAATCATGCCACCCATAGAAGCGCCGAGCAGGTGCGTCTTTCCTAACTGCAACGCCTTAATTAAGCGAACCGTGTCTTCTGCCATATCAGTTAAATTATAAGCAACTTGTGTGCTCTTATTCGATAAGCCAGCTTGTAAACGCAGCATCATTTTTAGTTGGTTGATACGTGGCAACCCTTCGATCTGTACTTTAGAGGACAAACCAATATCACGATTATCAAAACGTATCACAAAAAAACCTGCATCAATGAGACGTTTGATGAAGTTGTCTGGCCAAAAAATCATTTGGGAGCCAAGCCCCATAATCATTAATAAGGGCGGATTATTAGGATTACCGCCGGCTTCAACACACAGCTCGATGCCATCACCGATATCAATCATTGATTGATAAAGGTGATCACTGAGATCAGAGTTACCCCATTGATGTATACCGAACTTTTGCCACTCAGCGGTGGGATAGTTTCCTATATTTTCATCAAGGATTGTCTGTGATTTGGTCTTTTCTTTGGCACTATTCATATCATTTGATGTCGTCATGAAGTGTCCTAATTAGAGAATCGTCTATTACAGCTCAACCATCTCAAAATCAAGCTTTCCTACACCGCATTCTGGACAAGTCCAGTCGTCAGGGATGTCATCCCATTTAGTTCCTGGTGCGATGCCTTCTTCGGGGCAGCCGAGTTCTTCGTCATATATCCAGCCGCAGACAATACATTCATAACGTTTCATAATAAATAATCCTATCGATCATTGCCAATGTTACAGTGCGCTATAGACGCTCAGATTTAGCATTGCAGTCAGGAGATTAGACTGCGAAAGCGCACGTAGTTTAGCATATAACCATGATTTTCGTAGTTAAGTTTACACTTGTATATTGAGATTAACTGATTTTTATTCAAGGGGCGTCTTGCTACTACTTGCTACTAAGGTAAGTCGAACCTAAATATGGCCACCAATCATGTTATAATGGCGGCCGCTGAAGTTATCGCATTAACCATCATTTATCATTAATATATTCTTATTCAATAGTATTTTCAAAATTAGAGTAGCAACGAAAACGAGTATCAGTCATACGCATGATAGGCGTAACGAGTTGGGTGGTGTTAGTTGTATTTTTGAAGGTGGTATTAGTCATATAAGCTAAGGGTTACCATGAGCATGAGTGCTACATCTACAAATATCGAAAACGAGCCAACTTATATGCTGAACACTGAGCATCCATTTTGGCAAGTTATTCGTACAGTACCCAATTTTCCGAAAGTTGGTATTGATTTTTATGATATTACACCGTTATTACGTAGTCATATTAATGATGTGATCGATGCACTACTAGCGGCATTGCCTGAAGGTCTGATGGATGAAGTAGATTGTTTGGGAGCTGTAGAAGCACGTGGGTTTGTGTTTGCTAGTCTGTTGGCAGGTCGATTGGGTAAAGGTATGATTCTGCTGCGTAAACCCGGTAAGTTGCCGCCACCTGTTGCCAATAAAGCCTATGCCTTAGAGTATGGTAAAGATACGCTTGAGATGCAAAACAACCTACCGCCAGAGCGTGTATTGTTGGTTGATGATATATTGGCCACTGGTGGCACATTAACGACTGCTTATGAGCTATGTAAATCTGCAGATCATACCGTTATTGGTGCTTTGGTATTATTGGATTTAGTTGATTTGCATGGTGACTTTCCAGTGCCTATTTATAGCGTATTAAAAGCTTAAGACGTATTCTTATTTGACCATAAAAAATTGCGCTGAATCATATCAGCGCGATTTTTTATTGTGAGTTATCTTCGGTCTGTTCATAGATTGTACAGGCTTCTTTTATTAGTGTATGCCCGACGGTCTTTGGTGTTGTGGCTTTAAAGTCTTTTGTGGTCAATATCGGCTTTTCTGATTGCCATGACTGCAATACTTTATCATTAGCACCATAGTTCACATAAGCGCGCCTATAATAGCTGTTATCCTTACAAGAGATGAGCAGTTGTTGGTCACTATGATGAATACTGTTTGCTTCATCCTCATTTTTTTGTGCAGGATAGGTTCGACGAATAGCTACCGTAATATTTTCAACATCTGTTTCGTCTATGATGTTGATGTCGGAGCTTTCGATAGATTCCAAGTCTACGCTAAAAACTGATCCAGTTTGACTTTCTGATACTTTTGACCAGTTCACTGCATGTGCGCTGACCGCTAGAGTGCCGCCTACTAATAACATTGATAGCCGCTTCATAATCAAGCCTTGCTTCTTGTTGTTTGAAGTCGCTCATCATAGCCAACTTAGTATTAGCAGGCAACTTTCTTTTATTGCCAGTTGTTTCTGTTTTTAGAATATGTTCTATATCAGAGACTATTGGTGTCTTAACTGCGCATAGCTGCTAACATTTGAGCAAGCTCATCGCGCGCACCGATAAAACCATCAATACCTTTTGGTAATAAGTCTTGTGTGACTTTGTCTTGCTGATAGGCAGCACTAAATTCTTCACGTGTTAGGCTCACTTTGGTCATATCTGCTATATCCATTGACATGCTTGGCGATAACTGTTGCGTCACCTCAGCATCTATCGTAGCCAGCTCGTCGATGAGGTTAGGTGCGATGGTCAATAGATCACAGCCTGCTAGCGCTAATATTTGCTCAGTTGAGCGAAAGCTTGCCCCCATGACTTGTGTACGATAGTCGTGTTGTTTGTAATATTGATAAATACGCTTCACAGACTGCACACCCATGTCATCAGAAGCGGGCACGTTTTGACGGTTTTGTTGGCGTTTTTGCCAGTCTAAGATGCGACCCACGAATGGTGATATCAGTGTCACGCCAGCATCGGCACAAGCAATCGCTTGGTGTTGTCCAAATAATAAAGTCAGGTTGCAGTGGATATTTTGAGTTTCCAGATAACGCGCTGCTTCGATACCTTGCCAAGTGGCGGCCATTTTAATCAATACACGTTCTGAGTTGATACCTGCTTTTTGGTAAGCTTCCATAAAGGCCAAGGCTTTATCAATCGTTGCTTGAGTGTCATAAGATAAGCGTGCGTCAACTTCGGTAGAGACGCGGCCTTCGATGAGACCTAAAATATCACAGCCAATCTGAATGGTAAGAGCATCAATCACCGCATCTATATCACCACTATGATGGCTCATGGTTTCTGACAGCATACCTTGGTTGTCAGGATGCATGAGGGCTTTGGTGATTAGGCTTGGGTTGGTGGTCGCATCAATAGGTTTTAAGCGCGCAATGGCGTTTAGGTCTCCAGTATCCGCGACGATGGTGGTCATGGTGCGAAGCTGTTGTAATGCGCTCATCAGATATCCTTTTTTATTAATGACATGATTGCGGTGTTCTTTACCGTTAGTTCTGAACTGTATCACAGTTTTGGGGCTGTATTGTTGAACATGCCCCCAACTAACGATAGTTTTCACCCGTATAAAAGTTATATTGTACTACTTAGGGCGTGTCTTCAACTCACTCGATAGTCATTTCAATGGGCTAAAAATAGCTGAATCTTGCCAAATATCTGGTTAGTACCCCGATATTATTGGCGCTATTTTCCTTGTTTGACGGCAATTTATCTCATTTTTATCACCATTTTTGAAATGAAGACATGCCCTAGTGACGATTAGCTGTTTTACGAGTATTTACACGTGGGCACTGAGCATAGTTTTTGTTATAGTAGAGCGAGTCAGTAATCAGCGTATTGTATTTGTCAGTTGCCGTATGATTGAGTCATAACAACTGTGCTCGATAGGGTTAGCGAAATGCGATATTATGGCTAAAATATTTGGTGTGCATAGCAGTCATTTAAGTGTTCGTTAATATTAGAAGAGATGCTGAGCATTTAAAACCAATAAAGTAGTACCTTACAGTCATAAAACACAGTTATAAAACACAGTAATAATATTAGGAAAAGGATGGGCGGTAATGAGTGAGCAGTCACCAAAGAACAATATAGATAACCTAAATCAGACCGTCGCAGGCACTAGCGATAATTCGACTGAAAAAGCAACTGAAAAAGAGTTTTTGGACAGTATTCGCCAAAATATCGATGCAGTAGACTGTGAAATTCAGACGCTGATTAATGACCGTGCCAAGCTGGCTCAGCAAGTGGCTATAGTAAAGAAAAACAATATTGCTAATGATGCCTCTGCTGACAATAGTAATCCTATTTTTTATCGTCCTGAGCGCGAAGCACAGGTACTAAAAGCGGTTATGCAACGCAATGCTGGTCCAATCGCTGATGAAAAAATGGCACGCTTATTCCGTGAGATTATGTCAGTGTGCTTGGATTTAGAAGCGCCGCAACGCATTGCTTTTTTGGGGCCAATCGGTACTTTTACGCATGCTGCTGCACTCAAGCATTTTGGTAAAGCTGCTGATACCGTGCCAATGACGACCATTACTGATGTGTTCCGTGAAGTAGAAGCGGGCACAGCAATGTATGGCGTGGTTCCTGTTGAAAACTCTTCAGAAGGCGTTGTGAACCATACGTTGGATGGGTTCTTATCTTCGACGTTAAAAATCATTGGTGAAGTTGAGTTGCCCATTCATCAGAACTTCTTGGTCGCTGAGCATACTAAGATAGATGGTTTGAGCCGCATTTACTCTCATCAGCAATCATTGGCACAGTGTCGTCATTGGCTCGATGTGAATTTTCCAAATGTTGAGCGTGTTGCGGTATCGAGTAATGGTGAAGCTGCCCGTCGTCTAAAAAACGAGTGGCACTCAGCAGCGATAGCAGGTGATGTGGCAGCAGCAGAGTATGACTTGCATAAGCTTTATGCAAATATCGAAGACAACCCAAGCAATACCACGCGCTTCCTTATTATTGGTCATGAAGCCGTTGCGCCATCGGGTCAAGACAAAACATCTATCGTTGTATCTGCTCATGACAAAGCAGGCGCATTGATCGAGATATTAAAGCCGTTGTCTTATCATGGTGTGTCTATGACCAGTATCGAAACACGTCCTGAGCGTCCTAATAAATGGGCATACGTTTTTTTTATTGATATGGATGGTCATATCGATGATCCAAATGTCAGTGCAGCCATCAATGACATTCGTCCGTTAGTGAAGGATTTACGCGTATTGGGCTCATATCCAAAAGCTGTTCTGTAAAGCAAGCCGCTATAAATTTTACCAGCATTTCGGTTACATGCTATTTTTTGCAAGTAGCATGTAACTCATGACAGATGAACCAGTCATCTAAGGATAAATCATGCAGTCACCTCAATCGACAGAGTCAAATTTATCACCATTAGTACCTGCTTATGCCAGTATTTTAGAATTGGCGCCCTATCAAACAGGTAAGCCGGTAGAGGAGTTGACGCGTGAATATGGTGTCTCAGATGTGGTGAAGCTTGCCAGTAATGAAAATCCCGTTGGCTGTTCACCGAAAGTCACGCTCGCAATCACTGAGCAATTAGGACAGCTGGCACGTTATCCTGACGGCAATGGTTATTATCTCAAGCAAGCATTGGCTGATTTTAATGACGTCAATGTCGAGCAGATTACCTTGGGTAATGGCTCGGATGATTTGCTGGATATCTTAGCGCGTAGTTTTGTTGGTGCTGGTGATGCCATCGTTTATAGTGAGTATGCCTTTGTGGTGTATTCGATGTTAGCGAAAATGCAAGGCGCGATGGACGTTGAAGTGCCTGCCCAGCGCTTTGCTCATGACCTAAAGGCTATGAGTCAGGCGGTTCAAGATAACCCTAATACCAAAATTGTATTTATCTCTAATCCTAACAATCCAACGGGTACTTTGCTTTCTCATGAAGAGTTGCGGGCGTTTGTGGCGAGTGTGCCCAGTTCGGTTTTGGTGGTTTTAGATGAGGCTTATATCGAGTACAGCCCTGAAAGTAATAATCGGGTGCTGATTGATGAGTTTGATAATGTTGTCATCGTACGTACATTCTCCAAAGCTTATGGGCTGGCTGGTCTGCGTGTTGGTTATGCGCTCAGCTCAGTTGCCGTTGCTGAATTGTTGAACCGTATTCGTCAGCCATTTAATGTGAGCCGTATTGGCTTGGCGGCTGCCGCTGCTGCACTTTCGGATCAAGACTTTATCGAAAAAACTCGTTTGATGAATGATGAGCAAATGCGCTGGATGGAGAAGCAGTTGGATGCGCTAGGCTTAGGGTTTATCAAATCACATGCCAATTTTATTATGGTAGAAATAAAAGTTGAGATGGAAGACATAACCGCGACTTCTATTCATGAAGCGTTGCTAGAGCAAGGAGTTATTCTGCGTTCGTTAGCTGCTTATGGCTTACCTAACTGGTTACGTATTACCGTGGGTTTAGCAGAAGACAACCTACGCTTGATCGATACGTTGCGTTCTATCTTAACAGAGGATTAAAGGCTGTGGCTCGGTTGCTTGTGCTAGATGTTTAGTTTTAAGTGCTGAATTCTAAGTACTTGGTTCTAAGTGCTAAGCTCTAAGCTTCTACTACTAAGCCTTTGGGTGCTAAGTCTTTGGAGCAGCCGATACACTATTAAGTTTTATAACGATAACCTGAGTTTTTATCGAAGCTCACGTTGATTTATTCAATGAGAAAAGCCGTGATTAGTCAAAAAGTTAGCCAAAAAGAAAGTCAACAACCTAAGAAAAAATCGCTTAAAACATCTCAATCACCGTTATTCAAACAAGTCTGTGTTATTGGACTTGGACTGATCGGTGCCAGTTTGGCTCAAGCTATTAAAGATAATGGTTTGAGTCAGCGCTTGGTTGCCGTCGATAGAGATGCGCCCAGTATAGAGGAAGCCATTCAACATGGCTTACTAGATGCAGGCAGTTCGGTATTGAGTGACGTGGTTCATGGTAGTGATTTAATCGTCATTGCTGTACCTGTGCAAGCCATACAATCCGTGTTTGTCGATATCAAAGCGGCGATGGACAACGGACAGCTTGCTACTGACTGCATCATTACTGATGTCTGTAGTACCAAGGTCAATATCATTGATGCGGCAAACGCTGTGTTTGGTTCATCGCCAACTGGATTAGTACCAGCCCATCCGATTGCTGGTGCGGAAAATTCAGGGTATCATGCCCGCCGCGCTACTTTATTTGCCAATCATAGTGTTATCATTTGTGAGCTGCCAACGACCAGTTTAGTCGCGATAGATAAGCTACGACGATTATGGGAAGCGGTTGGTGCCAGCGTGATGGCGATGGACGCTGATCGCCATGATTCTATATTGGCGCATACCAGTCACTTGCCGCATTTGCTCGCTTTTAATTTGGTTGAGCAATTGGCCAGTCATGATGATAATTTAGACATGTTTCGCTATGCAGCGGGCGGATTCCGTGATTTTAGCCGTATTGCTGCTAGTGACCCTAAAATGTGGCACGATATATTTTTTGCTAATGAAAGCGCGATTGTTAGTGCCCTTGACGAGTATGGCGTCTATTTACAGACCATGCGCCAACTAATCATTGATAAAGATTCAACCGCCCTGATGGGACTTTTGGGCCGCGCGCAAGCCGCACGGCGACATTTCGGCCATATGTTAGCCAGCACCCCTTATACGGATACTTCTGCCATGTCAGCATCTTATAACATTACTCCTAGCAACACTGTTTCAGGCACCATTGCTATTCCTGGTGACAAATCCATCTCGCATCGCAGTATTATGCTTGGTAGCCTTGCGACAGGCGTGACCCATGTCACTGGGTTTTTAGAAGGGGAGGACGCCCTTGCGACCTTGCAAGCGTTTCGTGATATGGGTGTGACCATTGAAGGGCCAGATAAAGGAAGGCTAACCATTCATGGTGTCGGTATGAATGGGCTAAAACCAAGTAAGACGCCATTATATATGGGCAATTCAGGCACCAGTATGCGTCTGCTATCGGGTATCTTAGCGGCACAATCGTTTGATAGTGTACTGACTGGCGATACCAGTTTAAACAAGCGTCCGATGGAACGAGTGGCGGCACCGCTGCGTACCATGGGTGCTGTGATTCAGAGCACAGGTCATAGTGGCACTGCGCCGCTTAGCATCACTGGCCGTGATACTGTCGGTGAACCGCTGCAAGGTACTGAATATGATATGCCAGTGGCATCTGCACAGGTGAAGTCTTGCTTGCTATTAGCAGGGCTGTGGGCAGAGGGCACAACAACCGTTATCCAACCGGAAGTCAGTCGCGACCATACCGAGCGTATGCTGTCAGCCTTTGGTTATCCAGTGGCGGTAGATGGCAATCGTATCAGTGTCACAGGCGGCGGGCAGCTAACGGGTGGCGATATTGCTGTCCCTGCTGATATCTCTTCAGCGGCATTTTTTATGGTGGCTGCTGCTATCAGTCAAGGTAGCGAATTGACGCTAACGCAAGTCGGTATCAATCCTACGCGTACGGGCATCATCGATATCTTAAAATTAATGCAAGCCGATATCACATTAAGTAACGAGACGCATGTGGGCGGCGAGCCAGTCGCAGATATTACGATTCGTGGTTCAAACTTGGTCGGTATTGACATACCAGAACATCTCGTACCGCTAGCGATTGATGAGTTCCCAGTACTGTTCATTGCTGCCAGCTGTGCAACAGGCCGCACGGTGTTAACTGGTGCAAAAGAGCTACGTGTTAAAGAATCAGATCGTATTGCGGTCATGGCTGAAGGCTTGCACACGCTTGGTATTGACTGTACTGTGACCGATGATGGGCTGATTATTGAAGGTAAGGGCATCGAAGGTCAAGCTATAACAGGTGAAAGAGGCGAGGTCAATAACAGTCAGCCTGTATTCGGTGGCGGTCACATCACCTCGCACCATGATCATCGCATTGCCATGAGTTTCGCTGTTGCTAGTTTGCGTGCGGCTGAGCAGATCACTATCGAAGGTGTCGAGACTGTCAATACTAGCTTCCCAGGATTTGCTGAATTGGCCAATCAAGTCGGTATGTCTATTCAAGTTGAAGGTGCTGATCACTAAGACCACATGATTGCTCATATTGTGAGTCATCAGACTTATGATAAGTGAGATTGTTTGTTAAGATTGGCCTAAGATTATTTTCAAAACAGTCTTTATCGTTAGCAATGTGTTGATGCCCAAAATGGTATCAACGCATTGCTTTTTTACTTTTATCTTATCTGTAGTAACCCTGCGCTCTTGCTTTGATACTTCTACTGTTTGTAGAGACAGGTGAGGTCGCGCTTTGCTCTAACACGTTGTATTTTACTATGACTATCCAAAATGTCGCAAAAAAACCAGTCGTTCCTATCAAAACGACCAAAAATGGCATCATTACTGCGCTTATCGCTTTTTGTATTTGGGGTGCTTTTCCACTATATTTCAAAAAACTGGCGGCCTATAACGCGACAGAAATTATCGGACATCGCATTATTTGGACGTTTTTATGCTTGCTAATCGTAGTGGTTGCCACCAAGCGCTGGCAGTGGATAAAGACGTTAAAGCAAAACCCAAAGTGGGTCGCTTTGACGTTTGTATCGGGCATTATTATTGCGACCAATTGGCTCACCTATGTGTGGGCGGTCAATCAAGATCGTATCCTTGAGGCCAGTTTAGGCTATTTTATCGGTCCATTGGTTGGTGTGGCCCTCTCGATGATTTTGTTTAAAGAGCGCCTGCGCCCTTTACAATGGGTAGCGATTGGTTTTGCGCTGTTATCGGTGGTTATACAAGTAATCATGATAGGTAGTCTGCCATGGTTATCACTGGTATTAGCCTTTAGTTTCAGTACCTATGGTACGGTTCAGCGCCAAACACCACTAAAACCGATTGAGGCGATGTTTGTCGAAACCACCATGCTGGTACCTATTGTGATTTGGTGGTTTTGGCAGTCTGATGTGGTCAGTAGCCAGTTGAGCTTTTGGTTTACATCAGATATTTGGCTGTTAATGATTGCGGGTCCTATTACACTGATACCATTATTGCTATTTAATAAATCGACTAAAATGGTCGCTTTTAGTATTTTAAGCTTTATGAATTATCTGACCCCGACCTTTATTTTCTTTTTGGCTGTATTCTATTATAAAGAGCCATTTGATTTACATCGTTTAGCGGTCTTTGGCCTGATTTGGCTAGGTCTGCTATTATTCAGCATTGATCTATGGCGCCATCGCCCAAGCAAGGTCTTAAAAGCAGCGCGTTTGCGTGAAGAAGCACTGCAGAAAACCAATTAAAAAAACTGAGTTTAAAACTCTAATTAAACATTTAGCAAGCAAGGATGAGAGCATGTTTCATACTGAATCTGATGTGGTATTTGTAAAAGGTTTAAAAGTAGAGGCCGTCATCGGTGTCTACGAGTGGGAGCGGGCAATTACCCAGCCCCTCCTTATTGACATTGCGCTGGAAACTGATATTAGCGCTGCTGTTGTGTCAGATGATGTCGGTGATGCGCTGAGCTATAAAGAGGTCTGCGACGATGTCAGCGAGTGGTGTAAAGAGATTCAAGCAAAATTGCTTGAGCATTTGGCAGGGCTTATCGTAGATAAATTACTCAAAAAATATAACTGTCAAAAAATCACGTTCAGCATTTCCAAGCCGACGGCTATTGCACAAGCGGATGCGGTTGGGGTGCAAATCACACGCTATGCGCCAGTATCAACAGACGAGCCAACAGATAAAGAAGCTGCCAAAGACGCGGATAATAGCCAAGCCGATGATGCATAAAACATCAATAGATTTAAATCTGAAAGCATTAAAACAAGGCGCGCCTAAACAGCTGCAAGCGCAGTATGTGACGGCCGTGATATTGGCATTGGGCAGTAATTACCAAGCCGATAAGTATTTGCCGTGTGTCCGTGAGGGTTTGGCAGCGCTAGGGGAGATACAGTTATCAACCCCGTTTCAAAATCCCGACTTTACGGCGACTATCGAGCTACCAAAACCTGACTATATCAATCAGTGTGTCTACTTACGTTTGGCAGAGCCTGTGACATTGCAGCAGTTGCAAGCGTGGTTTAAGCAGATGGAAGGCGAGTGCGATCGAGAGCGTTTGCCAGTAGCAAAA
Organism: Psychrobacter sp. AOP5-GZ1-6; assembly: GCF_052376345.1. Lineage (NCBI taxonomy): Bacteria > Pseudomonadati > Pseudomonadota > Gammaproteobacteria > Moraxellales > Moraxellaceae > Psychrobacter > Psychrobacter sp. AOP5-GZ1-6. The sequence goes on from NZ_JBQSVP010000061.1 coordinate 15,788, forward strand.
ACGTCAGTCAAGAAAGTCACCATGGATATCGATATTCTGTTGATAGAAGTAGTTACTGATAAAAATAGCCTAAGCAAAAATTCATCATCTAATCAAAAATCCGAATGGCTAATCATGGCAGATCGCTATCCATTTAAAGCGCATGAACGCGCAGGAGTTGAGGAGTTAGTTTCAAATCGTCTTTAGCTTACTGGTTTATCTCTCTTGCCTAATGCCTGCCAGATTCTTCTTGCTTGAAAATCCTCGTTTTTTAAAACAATGTCAATTTCATCTGTGTAGTAATCGCAAACTAAAAAACTATACACGTATGTAAACAATTGTTAGTATTAGTTACTAATTATCTCTGAAATACTACCATTCATGCAAAAACTCATCAATTTTTTGAAGATTAAACCAATCACGAGTCTAGCAATCATACTCATGATGTCTACTTTATCTGCCTGCGACAAAACCCCTTCCGAACACCTTCAAGCCCTTACCGAAGACAAATACCCTGTGGCAAATATGCCAGATGAGCCGTTAGAAACCCCACTTGAGATTAACGTCGAACCCAAGCGCTTAGCCATGACCAGTTCATGGAGCGCAGGGATAAAAGACGATGGGACGCTTTGGACATGGGGTACAGATGGTCTACTGCGTGATACCAAGACAGGACAAGATCCAACGCCTAGGCAAGTCGAGGGTGTCAATGATGCGGTGGCTGTGTCAGGTGATGGGAGTCATATGTTATTACTCCGTAAAGATGGCACAGTATGGGGCTGGGGTAGCAATAACGAACATCAGATAGATCCTAACGATAAAGATACTTTTATTGAAGAGCTAAGAGAGATCAAGGAGATTAAAGATGTAGTAGATATCGTAGCTGGATCTGACAATTCGCTATTCGTTCTAGCCAATGGTGATGTGTATGCATTAGGTAGTAATAATTTTGGTTTAATCAATGGTAGAACTGCTAAGCACTTAGATAAACCGACTAGAATTAATGGGTTTCAAAGTATTGTATCTATTGATTTAACTATTGGATCAATATTAGCTTTAAGTGAAGAGGGTGAAGTATTTACGACTGGATTAAGAACGACTCAAACGGGAATTCTAGGTATTGAACCCAAGAGGAACGATAGAGGTGAACTATATTACCCACCTAATAAAGTAGAACTTCCAAGTAAAGCAGTGAGTTTAGCAGATAGTAATGGCAGAGTAGTATTACTTGATAATGGTTCAGTTTATAGCTGGGGAAATAGTGTAAACGGTGAAACTGCACAGGGTACAACAAGTAAAGATTTTTCAGTGCCAACAAAAATACAAGGTCTGAATAAAGTTGTTGCTATTAGTGATAGTGCTGCAAATACAGTAAATGGAAAACTATTTATTTGGGGAGCATATGCGACTCGTTCAAATAATGGTATTTCGATGAATTATTATACTAACCCTATAGAAATAATGAATAATATTCATGTTAATCAGTTTGTAAGAGGAAATAGTTTTCATGGGTTTATTGATAATAACGGATATGCATGGTTCTGGGGCAACAATAGATACGGAGAGAAAGGCACTGGGAAAGTTCAGACTGAAGAGTATATAACCAAAGAAAAATTACTCGTTCCTGAAAAATCACTATTTAATATTCACGCTAACAAGTAACTAACTTTAAAATTAAGAAGGCTCACTATTAGAGAAAACATCACATGACCATAAAATCCTTCCTCAAACCCCTGATACTAGCCTTGTGCCTACTACCGTTATCATCTTGTAGCTCATTATTTAAGCCCAAAACCATGACCATTGAATATGATGAAGAGGTCAAGCTGCATGATGGCGAGATGATATGGGTACATATTACTCGGCATTACATAGAAGGGGGCGGTAAAGAGATTTCTGAGATGTTTCGTGGAGGCGGCAAGAATGTCATTCCTACGCACGTTGAGATTAGCTGGGATACGGGTTTTGAGGGGGTGGGGCGAAAGTCGGTGTTTTTTAAGGAATCAGTAACTATCATAGATAAGTATAATGACAAATGGTATGTAGTTGGTAGACTCCCAACGTATGCTGAACCAGAGTGAGCTATGCTGAAGAAACCGTACAAC
>NZ_JBQSVP010000062.1:0-17554 GCF_052376345.1 Psychrobacter sp. AOP5-GZ1-6
AGGTAGTATATCTGGCAACCCAGCAGGCCTCTAAAAAGTGGTCGATGCTAATCCGTAACTGGACGTCTGCTTTAAATCGCTTTATGATTATGTTTGATGACCGTATCAGCAAGCATTTAATCTAAACGGCAGTTACACAGAATTCGGGATGGTCTCTACCATAGCGATGTGAACCATTTAGCCTGCTATGACGCAAGGGATTCGGGTATTGCCGCCTTTTGTCTTCATGGCTAAATCAATGTCGATATTTTCTTGCTCTAAAAAGCTTTTGTTCATTGATGGCTTACCTTTCAAAATAAAGTAATAACCAAAGCCTTCAGCTTCAGCATCATACACAAAGCTTGAAATACGAAGTACTCTTACCCCAAATTTAGTAAAATCGACATCCATATTTACGGTGCGTTGTTGTTCAGATTTTTTGTATGTTGTGCTTATTAGTTTGACGCCGTTAATCTTGTAGTCATTACCTATAGCAAACTGATTCTGAGATATACGATTCACAGTGCTTTCTTGCAAGGCAAAAGCAATACCAGCGATGTTCTGTCTATAAACAGAATCACACTCAAGAGTAGATTTCGTTACTAAAGACTCAACATCTACTTCTATGTAATGGTTTGGGCTATCGTTATTAGATGCTATGGCATGACTAGATATATAAAATAGTAGACTTACCATACAAGCGCTAAAAACTCTTGTTTTAATATATTGTAATCTAGCCATTTTCAGTTTTCTAATCAGCCTCATCTTTACCAATCACATCGAACTCTTCTAAGCACAATTTGTCATATTCTTTTTTACAAAAACTAGGATCGATTTTGCACATAGCAGCTTGTAATTGATCGAGGCGGTTTTCTGACTGCTGAATGTGTTCTAGCATTTTAGCAAATGCTTCTGCAACAGGGTCTTGTGAGGTTGGATCAATACCATAAGCCTGAAATGCTGTATCGCGTGCAGTAGCTTGTTTTGAGGTCGCTATTTTTTCTTGTGACTTAGCGTCTGGTGATTTTTCGGTAATTGGATTGCCTTTTTCATCATGATGATCCGATATCATGCGAGCTGCATTACCGACCATCGTAGCGCCTGCTGGTACCGGTTTTACCACGACCGCATTTGAGCCGATTTTGGCATTTTTACCCACCGTAAATGGGCCCAATACTTTTGCACCAGCGCCAACGGTCACGCCATCTTCTAGCGTGGGATGACGTTTGCCATTATTCCATGATACGCCGCCAAGGGTGACGCCATGATATAAGGTGACATCGTTGCCAATCTCAGCCGTTTCACCAATGACGACGCCGACACCATGATCAATAAAAAATCGTTTGCCAATCTTGGCAGCAGGATGAATCTCAATACCAGTGATGATACGTGAGCCATAAGAGACCACACGTGCGGCCAGTTTCTGTTCGTTATTCCAAAGACAGTGCGCCCCGCGATGTAGGACGAGCGCATGGATGCCAGGGTAGGTCAATATGATCTCGAGGCTGTTGCGCGCCGCAGGGTCACGTTTGAATACCGCATTTATGTCTTCTTTTAGGTCTTTTTTGATACTAATAAGTGATTTGAATAATTTGGTTGGCAATGACATAAAGCGTCCTATCTATTTGTCAGTAGAGTGTCACTGGTGAACAGCGATATCTGTAATTTATAGTTATTAGATTTTAATCGTTATTAAGTCTGCATAAATATTAGGTTGTACTTACACTAAGGTCTTTTAAGTTATAGCAGTTTTACACGATAAAATATAGTGATGAGCTATTAAATACTCACAAACCCATCAATTCATATGAGCTTGTGAGTATCGATTTTATATTTAGGGCGTGTTAGATAATATAGCTAGTCTTTTGACAGCTTGGCAATCAATGCACTCAGTAATTGATACTCTTTTTGATCGAGCTGTACACGCGAGCCCAGTCGTGACAGGCGCGATGGCAATGATTTTAAGTGCTCACTATCTGCCAGACCGCGCTGAACCATCAGCTCTGTCATACGCTGAGTCAGCTGTTGTAGTTGCTGCTGGGTAATCGCAGGCTCGTCCCATTGTTGACGCAGATGAACGTCCATCATGGGTTCGACGGTTGTACTTATATCAGCATCTAGACTGTTATCAGTTGTATTTAAGTGCGTTTGCGCGTATGCAAAGATAAAACTGGCGATTACTTGTACCGCTGATGCAACGTTGAGCACAGGATAAGCAGGATTGGCATCGATTTGAATATGATAATCTGCATAAGCCAACTCTTCATTGGTCAAGCCGCGATCTTCACGACCAAATAAGATAGCAATATTTGGTTTACTACTAGTCGTACTTGCTTGCTGATCCATAAAATCAAACATGATTTTTGCCGCTTGGGTAGGGTTCACCACAGGGCGCGGCAAATGACGACTACGACTACTCGCTGCGAACACGAGCTGACAGTCTGCAATAGCAGATTCAAGGCTAGGTGCGATGGTCGCTGATGCCAGTAGCTCATTGCCACCTGCTGCATGAGAGACACTCGTCTCATCAATTGGCAATTTAGGATCAACGACCGTCAAACGCGACAACCCCATGGTGTGCATCGCCCGTGCTGCCGAGCCAATATTGGCAGGTAGCGTTGTATTTACCATGACGACTTGTACAGCAGACAGATAGTCATTCACACCATGAGCTGATGGAGAACTGTTACTCATTTATAGCCCCAAGCGTTGATTGATTTCTTGCTCAACGTTTTGCAGCGCGATTGAGATGTTTTCAATAAGTGTGGCTTGTTCGCCAATCGTACGCTCACGGCAGCGCTCTTGTAATTGACTGCTTAAGCTGGCCAATTTCGCAGCGCCTAAATTAGCGCTAGCGCCTAAATTAGCGCTAGCGCCTTTTAGAGCATGAGCGGTCTCATAGCCGTTAGCATGGTCGTTTTCTTGCTGAGCCGTTTTTAGTGCTGCGACACGTTTCTTACTGTCTATAAGATAGACTTGTATTAAGTCGGCAAAATCTTCTTCGAGCAAGTCACGCATGTCTTCAAACTGCTCATCGTTGATAATTTCGTCCATTTTTTATATCCAATTGTTAAAAGTTAAAGCAATAAGGGTTGAGGTGGGTTTAACACATGCTAACTATAATGAAAGTGTAAGTTGTCTTCATTAATCATAGTTTTCAGTTGTTGTAAGTTGTCATCGTTGGGATAAATACGCCAATGCTCGGATAGAGCAACATTGGCAATACCAAACTCTGCATAAATACTTAGTCCAAGTGGTAGACAGTTGTCATTAATAGAGGCGTCGGTATTGCTCAGAGCATTGTCAGTATAACCTTGATCAGTATGACTGCCATTACTCATAGCCGTTAAATCATTGCCGTTTTCATCGTATAGACTGCCGCCCATGGCAGGATCGTAAGCGCCGTTGCCGCCACTATTACTGTCTTGCTCATCTTGCTCGCTGTTATAAGCCAAGCGCGGTGCTGGTATGATGTCAGCTTGTGCAGATTTCAGCAGAGGCTGCATACGTGTGAGCAAATTGATATCGCTACCGTGAACTTTAATGCTGATCTTTTTGAGCCAGCGCAAGCGCGCATCAACCATGCTCATGGCACTATCAAGACGGGCAAAGAGGCGACCGTCACGCTCACGAATACTGCCTTTGATAATGACCACTTCGTCGACTTTTAGCTGGTCTTTGACGCGGTTAAAGCGCTCCGCATAGCAGCTAACCTCTAACCGTGATGTGCCATCGTCTAAGGTAATGACGTTGCGAGTACCAAAGTTGGCGATATCGATAATCAATCCTGCAAAATAACAGCTGCCGTTATAACCAGTATCGGTTAGCTTATCAAGACGCGTGCCTGAGGTATAGCGTTTTAGTTCATCTAGGTATTCGTTGATAGGGTGACCTGTCAAATACAGCCCTAAAGTGTTTTTTTCAGCTTTTAGGCGGTGTTTGTCCCCCCAGATTAGCTCTGGTGTCATGACTAATGGTGGCGCGGCGACCACACCATCCATCTCACCAAACAAATCCATCATACCGATTTCACGGTTTTGACGGTCTTGTTCAGCCGCTTGTACCGCACTTGGCAACTGACTCATCAGCGCACCGCGAATCTCGTATGCTTCATCGGCTGGCAAGTCAGGTCGCAATGTCGCTGCAAAGTCATCAAAGCAGCCTGCACTGACCAGTGCTTCAAGCGTGCGCTTATTGACTTTTTTGATGTCTACGCGGCGACAGAAGTCATATAAGTCTCTGAATGGTCCTTCGCGGCGGCGTGCGTCGACGATAGATTCAACAGCACCTTCACCCACGCCTTTAATCGCGCCAAGACCATAAATAATATTGGTCGGCGTATCAGCGACGAAATGCCATTCACTACGGTTCACGGATGGATTGACAACGGTTAACTCAAAATTTTCACGGCAGTCATTGATAAAGAATACGACGTTGTCCGTGTTGTTCATATCTGAAGTCAGTACCGCTGCCATAAACTCGGCAGGGTAGTATTGCTTGAGGTAAGCGGTTTGATACGCCAATACACCATAAGCGGCAGAATGCGAGCGGTTAAAGCCGTAACCAGCGAATTTTTCCATCAAATCAAATACGCCACCTGAGGTGACTTCATCGATGCCTTGTGAGGTTGCACCAGTGACAAAGATATCGCGCTGTTTGGCCATCTCTTCGGGTTTCTTTTTACCCATTGCACGGCGCAGCATATCAGCACCGCCCAAGCTATAACCAGCCATGACCTGTGATATCTGCATGACCTGTTCTTGATAGACAATAACGCCGTTGGTGTTTTCTAGTATTGGCTCAAGATTGGGATGATCGTAGATGACTTCCTCGCGACCATGTTTACGGTCGATATACATCTCTACCATGCCGGCATCTAGCGGACCGGGGCGATATAGCGCACACATGGCGATGACATCTTCGATATTGGTCGGTTGTAGTTTGGCGAGGTACTTTTTCATACCCATACTTTCTAACTGAAAGACAGCAGTGGTCTTGGCATCTTGCAGTAGCTTATAGGCTTTTTTGTCATCTAACGGCAAATCTTCTAGGATTAATGCGTCTTTGCCTTCTTTGGCACGGCGTAAGTTGATGTTCTCAACGGCAGCATCAATGACGGTTAGGTTGCGCAGACCCAAAAAGTCAAACTTCACCAGACCAACGGCCTCGACGTCGTCTTTGTCAAACTGGCTGACACGGTGACCTTCATCATCACAATAGATGGCGCTAAAGTCGGTAATCTTATGCGGGGCAATCAGTACGCCACCCGCATGTTTACCAACGTTTCGGCAGACGCCTTCTAGTTTGATGGCCATCTCCCAAATTTCGATGGCATCTTCATAATCCATATTGTCAGGATTAGAGATCAAGTCCTTGAGCTGTGGCTCTTGTTCGAGCGCTTGACTCAGCGTGATACCCGGAGTTTTGGGGATAAGCTTGGATATTTTATTGGCAAGGAAATACGACTTGCTTTGTACACGCGCCACATCACGTACCACGGCTTTTGCGGCCATGGTACCAAAGGTGATAATCTGCGAGACTGCGTCACGACCATAGGTTTGCGCCACATAGTCAATGACTCGGTCACGGCCTTCGATACAAAAGTCGATATCGAAATCGGGCATCGATACCCGCTCAGGGTTTAAGAAGCGCTCGAATAATAAATCGTAGTGGATAGGGTCAAGATCGGTGATGTTTAGCGCATAAGCGACCAAGGATCCTGCACCGGAACCACGACCCGGTCCAACAGGTACGCCATTGGCTTTTGCCCAGCGAATAAAGTCCATAACGATTAAGAAATAACCAGGAAACTCCATCGAGAGGATAATGCCAAGCTCATACTCTAAGCGCTCATCATACTTCTGGCGAAAATCGTTCCAATGTTCAGTACGTTCTTCAACAGGAAAAAGCTTATCCAAGCGATTATTCAAGCCACGTATCGACTCTGCCCGAAAAAATGATTCAATCGTCTCACCTTCAGGTACAGGAAAATCGGGTAAGACATTAATACCCAGCGTCAAGGTCACATTGCAACGACTGGCTAGGCGTAATGTATTATCAACTACCTGAGGAATATCAGCGAATAGCTGTGCCATTTGCTCTTGAGTTTTGAGGTATTGCTCATCAGAATAGGTCTTTGGACGATTTGGGTCAGCCAGTACATAAGAGCCTGCGATACATACTCGCGCTTCATGGGCATCAAAATCATCTTGCTCCAAAAACCGCACATCATTATGGGCGATAATAGGCATATTGTGTTTGGCACCTGAGTGAATAGCTGCTTTAATAAAGGTATCTTCACCTGAGCGATTGGTGCGTTTGATAGCAAAGTATAACCGATCAGAAAACTGCGACTGCCACTCTGTCAGCAGCTCATCGGCTTTTTCTGGCATTGAGCTGACCAGTGCCTGACCGACATCGGATTTTTCGGTAAATAGTACGATAACACCTGCCGCATGTTCTAAGATATGATGGCGCTTGATAACGGGCACACCATGGTTGGCATCATCGGCACGTCCTTCGGTAAAGCCTAGTGAGACAATACGGGTGATATTTTGATAGCCTTCATTGTCCATCGCTAACAGTGTCAATCGCGTGTCTTCATTTTCCATGATGACTTCGCTGCCGATGATTGGCTTGATACCAGCGCTTAGGCAGGCACGGTAGAATTTCACCGTGGCATAAAGGTTGGATAAATCGGTCAAAGCAAGCGCGCGCTGATTATCGGCCGCAGCAGCCTTGACTAACGGCTTGATACGCACGATAGAGTCAGTGATTGAATATTCGCTGTGAATGCCAAGGTGTACAAATGCCATAGAGGACTCTTACGGATACGATCGGAAAATAGGCTGATAATAAATAAGTTTTTTATTATCAATAATTTAAGTCTTTAATTTGGTGTGCAAATACGTTAATAATCGTATTTGCGTATTCCAAATCAGGTCGTTAATAATAGCATTATTTGCTGCAGACAACCACTGATTCAAAGGTATTGGGCGAAGTAATAAGGTTGGAAGTATTCGTTAGATACGTGCTATTTCTATTTCAATAAATAACCGCTGACATCTTTAACGATGAAAGCGGTTGTTTATGAAATATTCAGAAAGAATTATAGTTCTGTTTAGGGGTAAAAGGCTTTTAGAGGTTTGAATTATAATCCAGCCCATTCGCCTTCAACCCAGATTGGATTCTCGGCGTTACCCTCTCTATTCATCCATTTATCACCTTGCCAATAACCACTAAGGCTGTCTTCTTTTTTACATTCTTTACTATAGTAATATGAGCCCATGTCATAAGAAAAGCATTTTTTGGTATCTTTGTCGGGTGGACAAAAGCCAGTTTGTACATCGCAATTGGGTGCTTGCCCAGGTAGGTAGGCTCTACCTTCTTTACAGACATAGTCTACCGTACCATGAGGTAGATTATTGTAATCCCAAAAATTTGTACCATCACTGCCTAACGGTTGGTTAGTACGACAGTGTAATGCCCAGCCACCTTTACTATTCAGAATGTATTCATCAGGCTTTGAATTATTAATTCCCGCTATATTATCTATACAGCCTGTTAATAGCAATGCGGTGAGTCCACCGGCGATGAGGTATGATGTTTTCATAAGGTGTTTTGCTCTAGTTTTGTTTAAGGGTGAAAATCTTTTAGATATTTGGGTTATAAACTAAACCTCATATCATCTGCCCTAAATTAGTTGATCGCTACAGTACTGAATTAGTAGCTAACTATCGGCTGGTACACTAGGTACACCGTTTCTGCAATTAAATTCATAAGTACTTATAGGCAAATCATATTTTTTCCAATAGCGACGCAGCTGCGGTGTGGTCAGCTCGTTTCCTTGACAGTCCTTTGGTAATAAGGGTGTGCTTCCGTCACAGATAAAATACAGTGTACCTTTAGGCAAGTTGTTGTCTTCCCAGTATCTTTTTGCCCAACTTTTGATTATTGGAGAAAAAAGAAGTCTGTCTGTTGCTGGATTGATCTCTGTGGTACATTCTCCTACTGCATTGCCAGAGTCATCTTCTAAATAGTCTTGTTCATACATAAACCGCGCACCCAAATCGATACAGGCGGTGAGGCCTAACATGCTGGTTAGGAGTAAAGCTAGTTTTATTGATTTCATAATTATATCCTGTTGCTATTAATACCCCACCACAGCCGCATCAACGATACGTGGATCAGACGAGCCGTAAACACCGTTTGGCGTAATCATAATCGACTGCGTCGAACCCATGGCAGATTTTGGACTGACCGTGTGTCCCATTGACTCAAGCTTTTTGACAGTATCAATATTCAATGCTTTTTCGACTCGAATTTCATCAGGCAGCCATTGGTCATGAATGCGCGGGGCATGGGTGGCCTCAGCGATATTCATATCATGGTCGATGACGTTTGAGAGGATTTGGGTGACGGTGGTGATGATACGGCTACCACCTGGGCTACCTGTGACGATATAAGGCTTACTGTCTTTGAACACAAAGGTTGGACTCATCGAGGATAGGGGACGTTTATTGGCTTCGACAGCATTGGCTTCACCGCCTAATAGGCCATAACCGTTTGGCACACCAGGCTTGGCCGAAAAGTCATCCATCTCATTGTTGAGTAAAATCCCTGTACCGTCAGCGACGAGACCGGTGCCGTAAGAGAAATTTAGCGTATAAGTATTGGCTATCGCATTGCCATCTTTATCGACGATAGAGAAATGCGTGGTCTGATCGCTTTCGTAGGGCAGTGGATTATTGGCTTTGATGGTCGCCGCTGGTGTGGCTTTGTTTGGATCAATTAAGGCGCGCAGCTTGTCAGCATAGGCTTGAGAGGTAAGACCGCTGGCAGGCACATCGATAAAGTCAGCATCACCTAAGTACTCTGCTCGATCTGCATAAGCCAATTGCATCGCTTCAGCCATTAAGTGGATGGTCTGCGCGCTGTTTTGTCCGTAGTCTTTGAGTGGATAGCCTTCTAAAATATTCAAAATCTGAATGATATGAATACCACCAGAAGAAGGCGGCGGCATTGAGACCACTTCATAACCACGGTAGTTGCCTTTGACCGGCTCACGGGCGATCGCTTGATAATCGCTCAAATCCTGCAAGCTCATTAGGCCACCTGCTTCATTGACCGCTTTGACCAGTTTTTGCGCCGTTTCACCCTTATAAAACCCATCAGGCCCTTGTGCGGCAATTAGCTTTAGCGAGCGGGCAAGCTCTGGCTGCCTTAAGCGTTCTCCTGGTTGATAGGCACTGCCGTCTGGTTTAAAAAACACCTTTTTGGTACTGGGCCACTTTTGCAAACGATCACTGAGAGCGGTGAGTGACTCAGCCAATCCAGCCGTCACTTCTATACCGTCCTCTGCTAGTGCTATCGCTGGTGCCATGACTTGTCCGCGGCTCATCGTACCATGCTCGTCCAACGCTTTGAGCAGTCCTGCGACTGTACCTGGCACACCGACAGCCAAGCCATGATAGCGAGACAAGTCGCTAACAGCGTTACCTTCTTCATCGAGGTACATATCGCGAGTGGCGCTACTGGGTGCTTTTTCACGGTAATCGAGTGCCACGGTCTTGTCTTGCTTGGCATCATAAATCATCATAAACCCACCACCGCCGATGTTGCCAGCACGAGGTAAGGTGACGGCTAGAGCAAAGCCAACTGCGACGCCTGCATCAACAGCGTTACCACCTTCTTCTAAGATTTTTAAACCAATATTTGAGGCGAGCGCTTCTTGCGTAGCGACCATGCCATTTTTTGCCCAAACAGGGTGATGAATCGCATCGGCAGAATAGATGGCTTGCTCGTTATTGGTACTGTTGGCAGTGTTAGTAGTGGCAATGTTAGTAGTGGCAGTGAGAGTGCTTGATTTGCTAGGTGTAATGCGTTTGGTTTCGGACAGCAGAGTAGGACTGTCGGTCATAATATCGAGGTTGATTGCGCTGGTATTGATAGACGTATTATTTATCGAATCAGTGGGTTTTGGTGTCACGGGTTCAAGCGCATGAGCTGATATAGATAGCAATAATGTACTGGTGATGAGTAGAGTGCTGGATTTGAGTAGTGTACTGAAGTTTTGTTTAGACAGTTGAGTGGTTTGATGGTCAGAGGATGAGGGCTGCATGGCAAAGTCCTTTTTATATGAGACGTTAATCAGTAAGGCTGTATTTTAAAAACAGATAGACTAAGAAAAGGTATGTCACGAAAAATAACAGGATAGCATGAGAATAGGAAGATATTACCTACATATGTCTATAAAAATACTAAAAATAACAGCTTTAAAAGATATTTTTTTCATCTTGCTATGGCAGCTAATTATCGAGAAGGTAACGTGCGGTCGAACATGATGATGTTTTTAGCGTCTATTACATAAATATTATGATGAAGCCCAATGATTTGTGGAAATTAAATGAATAATTGCGCTATTATAGCTAGCTAGTAATGTTTTGTGATATAAATGACGCTATTCATTATATATTTACAATTGTTTATCAGCTTAGACTAAGGGAATTTCATGTCACCGCCTATTTTTCATAACAGCAAACAGCCACTTTTGTCTCAATCATCAGCGCATCAGCCAACGAGTACAGGCAAGCGTCAGTTAATAAAAATGTCTAGCTGTGCGATTTTATCCGTGGGCGCGATGACTTTGCTAGCAGGTTGTCAATCAACGTCGATGGCTTCATCAAATGCTGCGGTATCAGGCAAGGTGATTGATTTTGAGATTGCAGATCCTGCGCAGAGCCAAGCACAGGGCCGTGCATTTAATGCCGATTTAAATGCCAAGTCTGAACGCTATGCACAATTATTTGACCAAGAAAATAATCCTAGCACTGAGAACCAAGCCAAAACGCATTTGATGACGGCCATTCGCCAGCATCTGGCGACCGAGCATGTATCCGTTTCGCAAGCCAATTATCAAACCGCCCCTTTTATTGATCCTGATAGTATCGATGCTGGCGCTAGTAGTTTGCTAAGAACCGTTTTAGAAACTTATGCGTATAGCAAAGAGATGTCAGACGACTATGACTCAAGCTATGATTCGGACTACTCAGATGATGATTATTATGAATCAGATTATGACAGCTATGTCGATGCTGCAGATGAAGTCGTCATCGAAGAATATGCTGATGAGTCAGATGACATTGCATATGATGATGAAGGTTACGATCAAAACGGCTATGACGAAAACGGTTATGACTGGTATGGCTACGACGAATACGGTTATGATGAGTACGGCTACGATGAAGATGGCTATGATCGAGACGGTTATGATGAATATGGTTATAGCCGCAGTGACTATGATGAAGGAGTTTATGCTAGCGATGATTATGAATCGGACAGCGCTCTTTCAAAGTTATCAGAACTAAACCCAAAAAGCATGGCAGAGCAATATGAAGCCATGCAGATGGCAAAACAGCAAGCAGAAATGACTGGTACAACAAACGAGTTTCCTCCTACGTCAGCCTCAGGCGCATTGGGCCAAATGCTTAACATGCTCCACCGAACCCCTGAGCAGATAGCAGCGTCCAATGCTTATCATTATAAAAATCTGTTTTTTAGTAGTGTGAGTCAGTACAAACCTCAGCAGCGACAACTACAAAGCGTCTATAGCTACGACTATGTGACGCCGACGATAAGCTCATCAGTACAAATACCGCTCGCGTTTGATTTTAACAACAGTAATGTCACGGTTGATCCTTCAGTTATTATGCCTATCGTGGCGATGGCCACTCCCGAAAACACGCCACTACCGAACGAGATGGCGTCACATACGGTCAGTTTTGGTTTGCCTGATAGTATCACTGAGCAGCTACCACCAGCAGTGGTCTATGATGCAGCGATTGCTGCTATACAAGACAGTATGGCGGAGCTGGCACCTGAGCACTTTAGTGCAGTCGATATTAGTGATGATGCGTTTGCCAAAGAAGTCGGTGCTAGCCGAGCGGTAAAAGTATATTTTGGTAGTCAGCAAAGCGGTGAGATGATTGGTAAATTTCTAAAGTATATGACGCAGTCGTTACAAGAGTATATCGATACCAATCCAGAGAAATACCCTGATGGCGCCATGCTAAAAGCTGCCATTGAAAAGTTGCAGCTCTATAATAAAGGTTATCAAAGTGCAGATGTGGGTGCGCTATTGCAAGTGATTGAGGCCATTGGTCCAATTTCGTTCAATCAGACAAATTACTATTACTTAGACAGCTCAGATCGACTACTTGCTAAGCAGCAACGTATAAATATGGGCAGTGATTTTCTTGGTTCTACAACCACTGCAATCAATCAAGTCCGCTATGATAAAGCCAGCTTTAATCAGAGTGCGTTGACCCCGTTATTGGCCGAGTCGTTTGGTGATAATGCAACACCTGCTATCGATGGCAATGCTTGGATTGCAGAGCAACGTCAAAAAGGAGATAGGCTGCAAGAGGCTCGTTACGCCCGCTATGATTATGACAACGACTATGCTGATGCTAGCGAGGATTCTGCTAGCGATGCGGCAGAGTACGAGTCTAGTAATTATGATGACTATAACGAAGGTTATAGTGAAGGCTACACTGATGCGGAAGATGATACAGACAACTGGTAGAGCGTTATTAGCACTATAGTCGGTTCAATATAGTTTGGATACCACAAAGCCAAGTGAAAGCACTATAAATAATAGCCTAAGCGAATCTGATAGCGTATCAAAATTATGAAGAGCTGACTATATATCTTGTCACGTTCAAGCCCATATTTATTAAGGATAAGAAATGAAAACAGTACATCAAGCCATCGTAGGTCGTCTGCCGTCAACCATCAAAAACCATACTTTATTGACCAGTGTATTCATCACAGGCGCACTATTATTAACAGGCTGCCAATCTACCAGCTTAGGTCAGTCCAGCAGTGTTACGGCACAGCAAACGCCAACAGCAGCCAAAACAGCATTGGCAACCGCGCTAAAAAAACAGCGTCGTCAATCATTTAGCTATCATGGCAATCTTGAGATTAACAACGATCAGTATGTTACTAATGTAGATCAAGCGGAGTTGGTTACGGCAGATTATGTGGACACATACTGCGAAGAGACACATGATCAAGCGTATGCCGATCTGGTTGCTCAAGCACAAACACAAAATAATGATGTGATGGACGCAGAGTATGATGCCCAGCGAGCAGCACTCAAAGACACTTATCTTGAGTGTTCAGATGCCTATGAAGCGTGGATAGAAAGCGATTACGATAGTGATATCACTGTACCACCATCATATCAGCAACTATTTGATAACTATTATGATAAAACAACACCATCAGATATTAAAAAAGCGAAATTGCTAGACGCTTATCTATTAAAGCCATTATCCATCAATGCGCAAGGTATCTATCAACCTATGGTTGGTAAGGCTACTATGCTAGCCAGTGTGCAATATAAAGCACGTAACCATCAAAGCAGTATCAATCAGCCTATTTATATCGATTTTAAAAACGGCAATATTTATCTGTGGGCCGATAATTTTGCAATGTTAAATTCAGAATTATTAGATGATAAGCTGGGTACTACATGGCAAAACAAGTGGCTAAAAGTTGCACTGGATGATGGTACGTTGCCAAAAGGGTTTGGAAGTGAGGTGATAAAAGCTCATTTTGAAGCGCTAGATCGCACGTTTGAGGCAGCGCCTGTTAGCCAGTTTGACTATGTGGCACCTAATACGTTGGTATCTTTGTCTCCTAAGTTACCAGAGCATCAACTACCTGCCATGCTAGCAAGCGATCAAGTGATTCGCCGTCTACAAAGTGCTGAGAGTTATGAGCAGTTTTATCAAGACTACATGCGCATATTTTACAACCACATCACCGAGCAGTACCCTGAACTGGTAAAAAGTAATGAAGCTTACTCAGAAAACGACACAAACATGGATGTTAGTACTGATACATTTACCAGTAAAGCACTGGTGCAGCAAGCATTGGCTGCAATGAAAAACAGTATGAATAATGATGGCAATGTTGAGACGGTAGAAGATGAAATGGGAGCGGACACAGCGGTGCAAGAGTTATACGGCTTTGATAAACGTGGCAAGCTTGCGTGGCAGCATACGCGTAATACGTTACACACTGCTAGCAACACATCTGACAAAGGCTTGGTAATAGATGCCTTACAGCAGTATTCCGCTATCAATAAAGATATAGCATTCCCTAACTTACCAAATGATGCGCAAGTGCCGAATGACAGTAATAGTGTCGATGCACGGCAGTATAGTAAGGAGTTGCTGCAATATTATCGTGATGGCAATGGTACTGCTCTTGGAAAAATGATGTTTAATCTACTGCCAATGGCGCAAGATGAGTTCGCTGCTATTGATTAAGGTTGTATAGCAACTGGTATAGTTCAGTGAACCACTAAATTACTATGACGTTATCTATCCTTATAGCTATTTTAGAGTTCTTTGACTATCATCGATTGAAATGCACATACTTAAAAAGCGCCTCTACTTAATAGAGGCGCTTTTTAATTTAATACGCATATCGCTAGGTAAAACTATCACTTTTCCAAAGTGGTTTAAGTGAATTATTACATACCTTGCTGTGGGCGCTCGCCACGTTTCTCACGACGGTCTGGACGACCATGACCTTCATCATCATTTTTTCGATCTTCTTTCATTTGTGCCAGTTCCGCACGCTGCTCAGCAGTCAGTACTTGAGCAATCGCATGTTGGGTCTGTATGCGTTCAATAAAGCGTTGTTTTTCTTTCGCTGCTTGCTGATCGGCGAGACGGTTTACCGCAGTACTATTCAATGTGCGAGCATTAGTCAATGCTTGTATTTGTTGCTCTACTTGCGCACGCTCTGCTTGATGTTGTGCAGGTTCTGTTTTGCGATCACCATGCTGCGCTTCCATAATGGCTTTGATTTGGGTTTTTTGCGCAGCTGTAAGGTCTAGTTTAGACAACGGACCTCTCATCTCGCCTTTTTTCATGCCGCCTTTTTTCATATCAGCTTTGTGATGCTTTTGCATTTGTGTCGTTGATGGTGTGGTATCTGTGTTTGCATTGACACTGGTACATGCAGTAACAGTAAATACGCTAGATAATGCGATGGCTGAACCTAATAGTAACTTTTTCATAGTAACGTCCTTTATTTAACTTCATATGGTTTGATTGAATAGATATTTAACGTTTTATCTGGCAATTATTGTTGTTAAGCGTTGAATATAAATACAATACTTGCTGTTGATAGGTGCTATCTTACGACAGTTGAAGGTTACGAACATTTATGAAGTATTAAGAAAAGTAACATTTATAGAATACCGATCAGCTATTGCCTGATAATATAAATAACAAAGCTATTTAACGTTTAAGGAGATAGATATGCCAAACATATTGTTAGGTGATGACGACGAAGAGTTGACTCAGTTATTAGAAGAGTATTTGCATAATCATGGCGTCCAATGTGACTGTGTTCATGATGGTGAGGCTGTCATAAAAAAACTAAAAAAAGCCAGTACGCAGACCCCTGTTTATGATTTGCTAGTGCTGGATATTATGATGCCGAAGATGGACGGACTCAGTGTACTACGTCAATTACCGAATATTATTGATATCCCTGTCATTATGCTAACCGCAAAAGGCGAGGAGATTGATCGTATCATCGGTTTAGAGCTTGGCGCTGATGATTACATTACCAAACCTTGTAATCCTCGAGAGCTGCTAGCACGTATTAATGCAGTCATCAAACGTACCAATGCAGCAGTGTCAGAGCACACACCGTTACCAGAAGGTCGCTTGCATTTGGATCAAAACCAGCGAGTCTGTCAAATAGATGGTGTTGAGCTGCAAGTGACGGGTACAGAGTTTGACTTACTGGTGGCGCTTCTCAAACAAAAAGGCGAGGTCGTTAGTAAGGAGTGGCTGTCAGAGCATGTATTGCAACGTGAGTTACAGCCTTTTGACCGTAGTCTCGATGTTCATGTGTCACGCCTGCGTAAAAAACTTCAACCGTTTCATGACGAGCCAATAAAAGCAGTTCGTGGTAAAGGTTATCAGCTGGTACTTTAATGATGGAATCATCGATGAATAACCCTAAGTTTAAGGTGCGGATCACCCTGTTTTGGCGGCTGTTTTTGAGTCTGTTAGCCACCATTCTGGTCACTTCTATCCTGTCTGTCATGGTAGAGCGTTGGTTAAGTGAAAAAGCGCTCACCGCTCGTATGGATGTGCAGGTAGACAGTTTGTTGGTTCAGCGTCAGGAACTGGTCGCAGCACTGAAAGCCGGTGATATGGAAGCGGTCAAACAACTGTATCGTCAAGACCGCTGGCTAATGAATCAAGTCAGAGTCTATGATGAGCAAGGTAGCATTATATTTCCGCGTTACCGGGATAGAGAAGAGATTAGACCAAATGGTCAGATAGAAACGCCGCCCTCATTACAGTCAGGCTTACCTGAGATGGACAATGATGTATCGAAAAATGTGCGGTCACCTCTGAGCTATTTTGTTCCACCGATGATACCAACCAGTGCCGAAATAGCTGATTCTGAGAGTCGCCCAGAACTCGCTGATGTGACGGTTGTTTTGCCAAATAAACAAACGGTTATTGTGCAGCTGCGTCCCCATCTGCGTTTTTCGGATGTTGTAGAGTTGAAATATACTAACTTTCCTATACGCTTATTATTAATTATCTTGTTAAGCATATTGGTCTGTGTTTGGCTAAGTCGGACGCTGACTCGGCGTATTCGCCGTGTACAAAACACCGTATATCGTATGATTGATGGTGATTATCAAACCTATCCAAATTTGTCCAAAATGGGAGATGATGAATTGGGTCTATTAGCAAACGATGTGGCTAACTTATCAACACGCTTGGCTGAAAGTGAGCTGGCACGTAAGCAGATGTTGAGTGACATCTCACACGAATTACGTTCACCATTGGCACGTCTTGAGGTAGCAACTGAGTTGACTCGAGATTTTGCACCAAATGCCAGCCGTTATCTCGATCGTATTGATAAAGAATCTGCACGCATGAATGAGCTGATTGAACAAATTATTCATATTCAATCTTTACAAATGCAGCAATACACCATTGATAACTTGGAAACTGAAATGGTGGATATGACAGAGCTTATCAGCGAGATTGGACAAGATGTGTGTTTTGAGTTTTATCATAAAAATGTGAGCTGGCAGTGGCAGTCGCCTAGCGCATCGTTAGATAGCTCGTGGGAAGTGTTAGGTAATCAAGAGCAGCTGCACAGTGCACTTGAAAACATCATTCGCAATGCCTTTATGCATACAGCAGCCGATTCAGAAGTGATTGCTGAAATCAAAAAAGTAGAGATGAATCATCAGGTCCCCGCTATTCAGGTTAGTATCACAGATGAGGGTGACGGTGTGGCAGAAAAAGACTTAGAACGTATTTTTCAGCCTTTTGTACGATTAGACTCCGCTCGTCATCGTGAGACAGGAGGGTATGGGTTGGGGTTGGCAATTGTTCATGCGGTGGTCACCGCTCATAAAGGACATATCAATGCCTACAATCGCCAAGATGGGGTACAAGGGCTGGTGGTTCAGATTACTTTGCCGGTGAGAATGAAAGACAGTTAAAAAAGA
>NZ_JBQSVP010000063.1:0-17044 GCF_052376345.1 Psychrobacter sp. AOP5-GZ1-6
GTAATATTGTTATTAAAGACATCGATCGGCTGGCTTTGCTGCTTTAACTGCTTGCTGGCCCAGCTAAATATCTGCTCAAACGCTTGCAGATTAATCGCTAACATCTTATCACTGTCTGCTTGATTCAACTGATGCGTACGCTCATTGGTATAGCTGCCCGCACTATAAATCAGCCTGTCAAAGCGTATACTCGATAATTTCTCTAATAGATTTTTTATTTGAGTGTCATCAGTCAGCTCACAAGCATAAGTCCTGATAGTCGGATACTGGCTGTTAATATGCTCTATCTTTGCCATTCGACGCCCAACCACGCTCACCTGCCAGCCAAGCTGAAAATGATGCACAGCCAGTGCCAAACCAATCCCACTTGTACCACCAATGACAATGATATGCGGCGCGTGATTTTTAGCGTTATCTTCTGCGTAAGTTTTCATAATTGATGCTGCTGTATGTAATCGATCGTACGCTGATAACCATACTGCCATTGCGCCTGCATTTGCTGCACAAAGCCATCATAGTCAGCATGTATCAGCTCGACGGTCATTTGCTGTAGATTAAAACGCTTATGCACATTTTGACCCGTCAGCTGCTGGGCATTATCGGCAAATGGTAGCCAATGAGGCTGTGTTGCTTTTGGCGAGGTGACTTTTGACAGTGCGGCTTGCGATTGATAACTATGTACTGTGGCCAAGCGCGCATTTGGGTCAAAACCAAAAACCCGTTTAATGGCAGGTGCAGCAAGCCACGCATCGTAACCATCCTTGGTCTCTGCAAATACCGTTTCAGCCAACTGACAGGCCAGCTCAATAGGCGTGAGGTTAATCACGCCGCCCAAGCACCAACCAAGCTCTGTAATATGGGTGGGCGGTAAATAATACATGTCTGCCATAGAAGCACGAACCACTGACTGAATATCCCATTGGGTCAGGAGCTTAACAGGCGGATGTATCCGCTCACTGGCAAAGGCATGCGCAGGTGATGTCATTAGCTCGGTAGGTAGGTCTGACAGATAATCTGCCAAACGCAGCGGTGCAAACAACAATTCTTGCAGTTTTAAATTATCATTGGCTAGAGCATCAGCCATATTGCTATCGAAAGGCATTGAATACAGGCGGCTAGCGATAATGGCTATCTCTGGCGTTGTTTTATTAGCATCAAAGTCACTCTGTCTACTAGAAGCAAAACTAGATAGCTCATCAAGCCATTGCTCCTCATTATCAATACGAAACATCGCCAATTGTTGCAACTCATCTAGGAGTCGCGCATAGCTGTCTGCTTGCCGATGCAGCTGAGCTTTGGATGATTGATGTGATAATGACAAACCCAAACGTTTGAGTGCATGAGTCATATAGCGCATTTTTGCACGCCTGTTGGCCTCATCAGGAGTGACATGGCGAATTGCTTTGATAACTGAATAGAGCTCACGGCTGTACATCAGCCCTTGCAAGTCTTTAGGATCAGACGCTAGCTTGACCAAATAAGCGGATAAGCTTCCACCGCAAGTACCAATAATCATATCTGGCTTTAGGTCATGCTCGACCAACGCCGCATAACTACCCAGATAATAGCCAAAACGTGAGCCACCTCCAGAAAAAAGCTGCACACGCTCATAAGGCTTGGTATGGTTAGTAGTCATGTGTTATTTATCATCGATTGGTGCAGTTTTAATCGCCAATGACACCGTAAAGATACCAAAACGATCGATACGCATGGCAACCTTTTTAAAGCCAGCACGCTCAACCAATTGATCCATCTCCGCTTGTGAGCGACAGCGCATTACCCAGCTGCTACCACGATGGTTGTTTAAGGTTTTACTGATGAATTCTTGCTCGGGGTGCCACGGCTGGTTGGTATAAATCAAATAACCATCCGCTTTTAAGCTGTCATAAATCCCAGCCAGTGCTGTTTCAGGTAGCGTATTGTCAGAAAATAATTCAAACACGCCTGAGCTAATGGCAATATCGAAACCTGTATCAACCTTGCTGCTGCTCGTTTTTTCTACCTGCTGATAACTGGCGGCGTCAAACGCATCCTTTTGACAAGCGACGACTCGATTAGTAATGGCTAAATTAGAGGCTTTCGCTTGCAGTGCTTGGATATTATGCATCTCATAATCTCGTAGCTCCGCATGCAAATCGGTAAACTCAGTCAATAAGTCAAATGCGTAGAAACCATGACCACTGGCAATATCTAACAGTTTTGGTTGATATGGTTTAGTGTTATTTTGGTTTTTGTCTTTAATATCTGCGAGCGCTAAACGTGCCAGCTCTAATATATGTGCGCGGCGTATACGAATACCCTGCCAACCGATATTGTTTAAATAAAACTTATCAACTGCATGCCCAAATTTATTTTGACCGCTTGGCTGATTGTAATAAACGTGATCAAGCGAGTGGCCCGAATCAAACCCATGCTCAAGCCCTGTGGCAATCGCATCGCTGACATGACCGAACTTTTGCATCGCAAAACGAGTAATGGCAAAACTCGGATTAAATGGCTTAATCGCTAAGCGGTCTACCTTGTCTTTACTGGCGCTATTCAAATGCGCGGTACTCAAATCAGGCGCCTGTACTGGCGCAGCAAAGACCTGCTCAGCAAAATCTATGCAGTCGGCAAACACATCTGCCTTATTGGTTTCGTGAAAGATTGCGTGATAACTGTCTGGGTATAGTTGCCAGCGCTTGGTAGGCGTATCAATCGCTTCATAAAACGCGCGCTCAGCCTGCTTATCCACCACGTAATCTTTACCCGCACACAGTACGAACGTCGGAACGGTAATGGCACCAGCATCATCCAGCAAACGTTGACCCGTGGCATGAGTATCAATCAATAAGTCAGTCGAAATACTGTTCGATATCAATGGATCCGCATTGTAGGCTTGCTGCGCGTCTTTATCATGGGTCAGCACTTGTGCTTTGACATAACTGCTGACACGTGACATCAAACCCAGCGTACGTGCCACCTTTAGTGACGGTATCGCAAAGGGCATGTACAAGCGAATGCTTAGCGCAGGCGTGCCGAGTATCATACCGCGAATATTGGGCGCATAATCATGCACCCATGCTGCCGCCAGTACCGCACCGATACTACTGGCGACGATCAGGGTATCCTCGATAGCAATGCCAGTTTGCCCGATAACCAGTTGCACAAATCCATCTAAATCTCTCTCTAGTTCAGTGACACTCTCTGCATGGTCTTTGATACCCCCTGAGCGACCATTGCCACGCGCATCCCACGCAAACACTTGATAGCCTGCTGCTGCAAACTGCTGTCCTAACTCGGCTAATCGGCCCGAGTGCTCATGCCCACGGTGTAATAAGATCACTTGACGTAACGGCTGAGCGGCTTTTTTAATCGTTGATTTTTGCATATCTACTAACGGCATCGTGAGCCAATAGCGATAATAAATAGCCGTGCCATCATAAGCGTTGTAGCAACTTTCACCATTTATAATTTCACCATTTACATCTGTGGGTGAAGACTGCTCAAAACTAACACTGGCCTGTTCTTTTAGTTTTTGACTATTAACGGGGGTAGTTGGCATTTCTTTGAACTCCAATGGGTAGGCGTTGTCAGTATAATTATTTGGTAAAGCAGTATTCAGGGATAAAGCAGTATCACGTGATGAAGCAATGTTGATAGATAGTGAGTTGTTTTTCGACTCACGCGTTACTGATCGAAGTGTTGGCGGCTGATGCATCAAGTATAAATGGACCATATAGCGTATACGATTTAAGCACGTTTTGAGTAGGAGTGCTTCGGTCAATATGAATAGCGGTGTGATGCTGAAATGGGCGCGCGATAACGGCAGCTTACTCCCCATAACAGCACCAAGCACGCCTAGTATTAAAGCGCGATCACTTTTCCCTAAAGGCCCTTGGTTCGCCCTAGCCCCTAGTATTGTATTGCTGGCGATACCGAGCAGCTCGGTACTCATACTCAATGCCGTCATGCTACTGATATGCCGCTGCGTGCTAAACCATTTACTCGTACCAGTTTGTCGTTCAGAATTAATTCGTAAATCATATTTAGCGACATGAGGAGCCAAACTGGTAATGAGCACCGTATCAGCGATAATGTCGCCCACTTCGTTGAGCACTGCACCCAGCGTTGATGCTTGACCATGCTCACGCGCCATCATGCCGTCAATGGCATTGAGTGCCATCCGTACGAATAATGATGAAGGTAATAGCAGCCATAACGCTTGCTGCTCGGTTGCAGGCTTCGCAATAACATAAGCCGTGCCCACACTTAATAGTACCGCAGACACAGTGACTTGATTGGCAGTAAAATTGTGCGCGACCAACGAATTACTGACTGGTCGCAGCTGATCTTGAAATTTAGGTTTGAGCTGATATAGCGACATAGTACTACCAAGTATTTTCGGTATCCTAATGTAACAACAAAAGTTTGCTAGGTAAATGCTTAGACGTGGTTATATAGTCAAAGTATTTTTAAATCGCTACAGTGCTGCTGGGATAAATTTTTCGCAGCCTCTGTGAATACAGCAAGCAAGTAAAATTTGTACCAGTAGTACCATAATACAATCATATCGGTTTTATGTTTCTTTGACTATAAATCAAATTACCCCCGATAAAATCGGGCTTTATAAAGAATCTAGTGTACCACTGTCAGTATTTACATATCGATATGATACAATCATCGGCTTGTTAAAAAGGCCTCATTAAAACCAGGAGTCTGCCGTTATGCAAAGTCTGATCACCCTTATTTTGGTCTTAATGCCAATGTTTATTGGCTTTGCCATTCCTTCTAATCCGGCTATGACAAAGCTTGCGGATAAAGGTTTGTCCTACTTAGTGTTTGTCATTTTAGCACTGATCGGTATTGAACTATCGCAAGTCGAGGGCTTAGGCGGTCAAGTAGCTGAGATTGTGCTGTATGTGGCCGTGCTTTCAATTCTCACTATCGGCTCTGGTCTATTGGCTTTAATGATATTCGACAACATACGCCCATGGCAGGCCAAAAAACCCAGCGTCAAATCCAAAGAACATCAAGTCAGTATTCGTGGTAGTCTCGCCCAAGTCGTTTGCGTAGTAATCGGCATGGTGATTGGTTATTTCCTACCCGCTGATTATATGCCACCTGAAAACACCATGACGGCTCTGTTAATGGTACTGATATTACTGGTTGGTATTGGGCTAAAGGGTTCGGGTATTACGCTCAAAGAAGTCATGCTCAATAAACGCGGCGTTGAGATGAGTGTCATTTTCACAATAGCAGTACTGGCTGGCGGCTTAATATTTGCGCTAGTGTTCAGTGATGTATCCTTGACGAAAGGCTTGGCACTATCATCAGGATTTGGTTGGTATTCGCTGTCAGCCATTGTCATGACCGATGCTTATGGCGCGGTCTGGGGTAGTGTCGCGTTATTTAATGACTTGGTGCGTGAGTTCTTTGCCTTGATATTTATTCCCATGTTTATGCGCAAATATCCGTCAGCAGCGGTAGGGCTTGGCGGCGCGACGAGCTTAGATTTTACCTTGCCAGTTATTCAGCAATCAGGCGGTTTAAAGGTCGTGCCATTGGCGATTAGCTTTGGTTTTATTATTAATATAATCTCGCCTGTATTGATGGTATTGTTTTCAGCGTTGGGGTGATAATGTAGTAGAACGTTTGAATCGATATACTTTGGTAAAAAAGGAGAGCGGCATGTCTATGTGGGAAGTAGAGCATATCATTGAGCAGACCATAAAACTCATTGCTAGCGCCGATAGTACTGACAGAGAAAAACGCCATTTAATACATAATGCTTATTACCTACAAGCCGCTTTCGATACAAGCCATACGCACTTTAGAGTAAAAGATATTTTACTCAGCACTCAATATATGCAAGCCTACGCTATAGAGGAATTCCCAACATATCATCTGTATCCAAAATATTTCGATAGCCTTATAGATGCTGGTGATGCATGGGTTTATGATAACCCTACAGCTATTCGGTCAGCTGACAATCCTGAGGTCGCACTATGGGACAATGAGTCACAGCGCTTATATGTAGATTTTGGCAGTCCCTATTATAGCCTCAATACTGACGAAACTGTGGCACTCTATGAACCGCTAGACTTTGCATTACTTATCATTAGAGAAGCTAGTAAACAAAACAACAAAGGCATAGTCTATGATTGGACTGGTTTCGTTCTCTTTTATTTACTGACAATGTTACCAAGTGACAAGACGGTTTCGGAGCTGCAACAGCCATACTTTACAGAAATAAGAAGCATATTTGCATCGTTCGATTTTACTAATTATGAGCCTATCGATGATCGTCTAGATTTGTATAGTGACTTTCACAAAGAATGGTTGTCAGAGCAGCAGCTTAAATGGTTAATGTATGTGACCGCAGTATAAATAATTCCATCTTAACTCATACCTTTATCAACCTAATAACAAGTCCTTATCTACCTGACAAGCTCTATCGTGCCACTCAATAAATGCCTGTATGTCTTTATGCTCTAATTGATGGGTAGTATCCTTACCAGTAAAGCTCTCAATATAACGGCACGCTCGATAGTTTTTAGCATACTTATCGTAATTGTTAATCCACTGATTACGTGCTTTTAACTCGTTTTGACGTTGCTCAATACTACTATCTGCGTCTGTGCTCTCGGCATCAAACCAAAAATTTTTGGCAGGGATATCTTTAGTCAGTTTTTTGTCCGTAACCTCAGCCATGCGCCACGGTTTAGCAGTGAGCCGTGCTCGAAAGCACTGCTGCGCCTGACAGAGACGCACATAATTAGTATCTGCATGAAAATACTCAAACCAGTCCGAAACTAATGCATCACTTGGCGGGATAGTGTCGTGGGTGGCAATCATACGAAAGCCTGCGGGTGTCTCATATAAACGAAAGGACTCATTAGGATGATTGGCAACGCGCTGCTGAATTAAATCCGTTATAAAAGATGATAGCGAAGCAGAATCATCGGCATATTTTTGTATACGCGCTTTTTCTCTTTGACTGGCTTGTTGCCACAAATAAGCAGTCGCACCTACCATAACTACCAACAGCCATAACCATGATAATCCCAACCAAGAAATGACACTGGCAATAAGTATAAAAATAAGAACAAAAACCCAAACTTTTATTTTAGCTGCAGGCTGAGTTTGATTGTCGGTTAATAAAGTTATATAACCACGGCTGTCATAATCGTCAGGATATTTATAGTGCAATAACTGATCGTTATCAACATCGATAATCGCAATATTATTAACATTGGCAACCTGCGCACCGTAACTGTTACGCGTGACAACAAGCTGCGTATCAGATGCCTGACTCTCTACACCAGCTTTAGTTAAACCATTCTCTGAGAAATTCTGCTCAGAAATAATCTGCTCACGTATAGGAATGCCATTACTTTCGTTATACTCTTCCCTACGCTCACGTCTGACAATATCCTCGCCATCTAGCCAGCGTTGATGCGCTTCATTTACTCGTTCCTTAGCATGAGCCAAAGCCTCTGCTTGACTGATATCTGACCAGCCATAGCGCTTAATGGTTGCTTGCTTTGATGACCGATCGGCCGTGGCTAGCGCATCAAAACGCTGCTTGTATTGCGCCCAGTATTTAGGGATGAGCATAAGGGGTTACCTTAAGATATTTGGTTTAAGATAAATGAAAATTGAGCACGAGGTTCTTACACCCCACTCGCCTGCTTAGCAAACATTCTCATGAGCGGTTTTATTTTGCCAACGCGGTACATGCCCTCATTACGTATCTGCTGCACGGGGCGTAATTGCGCAAGCGACCC
This sequence comes from Psychrobacter sp. AOP5-GZ1-6, assembly GCF_052376345.1. Classification (NCBI taxonomy): domain Bacteria; kingdom Pseudomonadati; phylum Pseudomonadota; class Gammaproteobacteria; order Moraxellales; family Moraxellaceae; genus Psychrobacter; species Psychrobacter sp. AOP5-GZ1-6. The sequence continues at coordinate 7,770 of NZ_JBQSVP010000063.1, forward strand.
TGCGAATAGCCAGTTAAGCGCAGAAAAGCTATGCATCATCAGGCTATTATGCGGACGACGCAGACGCTCGTAACTACGCAACGTTTGATTACTGCCCCAGATCGTACCGCCACTACGAGTAAAGTCGTGTGCTAATTGCTCGCTCAATACTTGTACATCGAGCATACCCAGATTCAGCCCTTGACCTGCCAGCGGATGCACACCATGCGCTGCGTCACCGATCAAGACTAAGTTATCGGCGACGTAACTATTCGCTTGTTGCGCAGTCAGTGGAAAGCTAGCAATGGATTCAATCTGACTGATAGCGCCTAGCTCATAATGACAGGCAGCAGCCAGTTTATCGGCGATAACACGGTCATCTTCCTCTATCAATGCCAATGCCTGATTGCGCGGCAACGTCCATACAATCGACTGCCAATGCTGTGGATTGATTTTGTCGTCGTCGGTGATATCCGCTAATGGCAATAACGCCAGCGTACCCGTAGGCAGCATCGCTTGACGTGCGGTTGCTTGGTGCGGTTTTTCAGTATGGATCGCACAGCAAATGGCAGTTTGATTATAATCAAGCGTGTCTAGTCCTATGGCTGCTTGCTGACGTACAAATGAGCCACGACCATCAGCGCCAACCAATAACCGAGCGTTAATCACAGTGCCGTTATCGACGGTCACACGGTATCCTTTTTGCGTACCTAACCAATCCATATTTGTCACTTTTTGCCCAGCGACAATAGTCAGATACTCACTGACATCACCCTCACCCAGACGTTGCCACAACGCATGTTCAATGACGGCTGGCTCGACCATACTACCGAGCATTGGGGGCATGATAGAATTAGACGAACCATCGCTACTTTCACCAAAATTATCACTACTCTCACCAAATAACAGCTCGCCCCTACCATTCAGTTGCCATACCTGCATTTGTGAGTAATCAGCCTTACGTTCAGAGCTCGCAATCTTTTGCCAAGCGCCCACGTTTTTTAGTAAATTAATACTGGCCAAGCTCAGCGCATACACTCGAGCATCACGTTTGCTCAGCACACCTTGCCAAGCTGATTCATCACGTGCTGGACGAGCATCAATTAACGTCACGGGCATTTTTGCTTGTGCCAGTTTTAGCGCAAGCGTTGCACCAACGATACCACTACCGATAATCAGCGTATGGTTATTTTTCATAAGGTGTCTCTCAATACGAGTCAAGATTAGAATGCTTGTTATTAAGGTCTGTTGATCGCTAAAATCGCGTCAAAAATTTCACTGCATATTGTCTATAGCACTACGACTTTAATCCCATCGCATAGGTCGCCACCAATGGCTTAATGTTTGGCAGCTTATCAAAGGCCACCAAAGCTGCATTTCGTGCTAGCTTTATCACTGGATTGGGATGAGTAAAACCATGGACGACAGCGTCACAGAATCGAATGACCCGTTTTTGGTCGCTTAGACGTGCCTTCTCATAACGCTTAAGTAGCGTTGGATCGCCGATGTCTGCGCCTTTGAGCACTTGCGCGCTCATCATCTGCGCTAATACATGGGCGTCTCGCATACACAGATTAAATCCCTGCCCTGCTACAGGATGCAGTGTGTGAGCGGCATTACCCATGATGACACAGCGACCATCTGCCTGTTTGTCCGCTAGCACGCGGGTCAGTGGATAAGCACCACGACGACCAGCAGCGACAAACGTGCCAGCACGCTGACCAAAAGCGTGTTGTAGCGTCTGTAAGAAATGCGCATCGTCTTCTAAATAACGTGTCTCTTCGCCTTTTGGACACACCCAAACGACCGAGCGTCTATAGCCGTTTTGATATTCATTATTGCCATCACCATCTGGATCCGTTAGTGGCAAGACAGCAAGTGGACCTGCTGGGCTAAAACGCTCAATCGCCACATGCTCATGCGGCTTGTCTGTCTCTACCACACCGACGATAGCTGTTTGCTGATAATCATAAGTCGTCGTGCCGATATCCAATAGCTGACGCACGGTAGAGTCACGGCCATCACAAGCGACCAAAACGCTGCCCTGCAATTGCTGCTCTGTTTTCTCTTCACCGTAATGGCTAAAGCTCAGCGTGACACCATCCGCTTTTTGTGTCACTGCGCTGACATTGGCATTATCAATCAGCGTAATCAATGGCGCCTGCTGTGCGGCTAATAAAAGCTCACGCCCAAGCCATGCATTCTCCATTACTTGACCAAATGACTCTACTTTTTCTTCCGCTTTATTGAGCTGTGCGCGACCAAAGCTACCTTGTTCACTGATTTGTACTGAATCGATACGGCAAGCATGGCTTTGTAACTTATCCCACAGACCAATCTCTTGGTAAATCTGTACCGTACGCCGCGACAGTGCGGTATTACGACTGTCCAAATAATGGCTACGATTGCGGTCATCATTTGGGCTGATGGTTGGATAGCGGTTTTTTTCTATTAATGTGCTCGCAATACCATGATTCGCTAGCAGTAAAGCAAAGGATAAACCGACATGTCCACCACCCGCGATGAGTACTTGCTGCTCCGTGATTGCCTGACGGTTGTCAGCTGTAGTTTCAACTTTATTTTGAGCATTCAATAAATTTACATCAGTATTTTGTATCATGCTTATTCCTACTTTATTATATGAGGCATGCTTGCTATACGCAGTTAATGAGGCACTTATTGCCGTTATCAGTTACTTTCATTTAGTGGCTTTTATTTAGTAGCTATCATTTAGCCGCTTCAATATTCTGACCTTGCTTATTTTATTCGTATTTTAAATTCAATTATAAAGCGCTATGATATCATTCATAGACTACCACAAATTACCTATCGCTCCATGCTCTTAACCGTAGACAAAGCGTGTACTAAAAACGCCTAATAATCTATACCACTAAGGGCCAACCTAGCATCCTATTAGAACAGAAAAACCATTAGGGCGTGTTGAACATTCAAATATTAGGGCTGCTGATTGCTAAAATTGCACCAAATTAGGCGCAAGCCGACGATAATGTCGAGACCTTAGCTAGGTTTGCAACAACGTTTGGGGTGGTTTTGGCATCAGCCCTTTGGGGCAGTACTATTTTTTGCCAATATATGGCGAAATTGTTTCACCTAGAATGACTAGGCATCAAAAATTTCAGTGCATATTGTCTGAAAAATAGTCGCTGCTAGCACCACATTTGAATGTTCAACACGCCCTGATCTTGTAAAAACGTTAAATAAAGCATGACAGTTGCAATCACCATACAAAAACAACGTCATGTAGATGCTGCATGGCTTGAAATTTAAAAACTATCTACCATAATAAAGGCAAGACCGTTACTTATCACCATTCATAAAACAAACAACAGAACCGACAGCAAAACCAATAATACTGCCACCGTCATTTCTATTTCTAAAATTTAAAACTAAGACAATAACGACTAACCATTTTATCTCTTAAGTCCAAAGCTTAATAAAACAACATCATTTTGGACGCCTAACACAAGGATAATCGCTTGACTGACTCCATGAGCCGCCGTATAAAGTTTGAATCATTGACGCCAGCACAGCTTAAAATCGTGCTAGGTGAATACAACAATCATATGAAATATATCCAAAAACGCCTTGATATCAAAATCATGCAGCGTCAAGGTGATTTTTGCCTGAGCGGTGATGTGACTGGTGTTGAGCGCGGTGAACGTATTATTTATAAGATGGTAGATGAAGCGCAAAACAAAAAAGACATCAGCGCAGAAGAGCTGCACCTTATCATCCAATCGAGCATTTCTCGTGATGAAGACATGGCCGCAGATGCGCAACGCGCAGAAGAAGATGCTGCCAAAGAAGAAGATTTCGATGTCACCCATGAGTTCACACCCGTTAGTTTGCGCACGCGTAAGGGTCGCATCATTCCTCGCGGTGGCAATCAGCAAACCTATGTCCAAAACGTACTAAACTCTGACGTCTCATTCGGTATTGGCCCTGCTGGTACAGGCAAAACATATTTAGCGGTTGCTTGTGCCGTAGACATGCTTGAGCGTAATGAGATAGAGCGGATTTTGTTGGTGCGTCCAGCGGTAGAAGCTGGTGAAAAACTAGGATTCTTGCCGGGTGATTTAACCCAAAAAATCGATCCTTATTTACGCCCATTATATGATGCGCTATATGAAATGATCGGCGTTGAAAAAGTAGGTAAGCTGATTGAAAAGCAAGTCATTGAAATAGCTCCCCTTGCTTATATGCGCGGCCGTACATTAAACAATTCATTTGTCATCTTAGATGAAGCGCAAAATACCACGCCTGAGCAAATGAAAATGTTTTTGACCCGTCTAGGGTTTGGCTCACGAGCGGTAATTACTGGTGATATCACCCAAGTGGATTTGCCACGTGGTCATAAGTCAGGCTTGGGCCAAGCACTAGAAATATTAAGTGGTATTGAAGAAATTCATATCACCAAGTTTGATTCAAAAGATGTGGTACGCCATCAATTGGTACAAAAAATTGTCGAAGCATACGATGTGTTCGATGAAGAACAAATAGTATTAGAAGAAAAGCGTAAGTTTGAGCGTATCAAAGAGCAAGAGCGTAGACAAGCCATCGCTAATGCAGCAGCCAAACTATAAACTGGCTAGCCTGCTATTTACTTCCATAGAAATGCAAAACCGGATTACTGATTAGTAGTCCGGTTTTTTGCTGCTAGACTGATGGTTAGCATTAGTAATACCATTCACAAAAATTAGAGTAGCAAGGAAAAAGAGTACAAGCACTACACATTGTAGGCTAAGCGATTTTGACACAGCTAATCGTATTCTTGTGAATGGTATAAGTTAATCTTGATCAGTTCGAGCAAATTAAACAAACAACATGGTAATAAAGTAAGGAGAGAACAACATGACCCAATATAATAATGATGATAGTTTGAAACAAAACAATGAAAGCTTTGAGATATTAGACATCAGTGCTACGAATAGCATCAACGACGAGATTCTCGATGCTTTTTATCATCGTGACATGCTCCTGCCTGTCATAAATGCGACTTTAGATTATATAGATGGGCGTATTAATAATGGTTTGGTACTGCCCTATTTTGCAGAAATTGATATTGAACTGTGGCAAGAAAAACAAAAATCACTTGATATATACATTACTGATGCGACTGAAGGTCGCGAATTAAACTTGGAAGCACGAGGCAAAGATTATGCGACTAACATTCTGTCTTATCCTAGTGACTTGCCAGCCACTATCATCGATCTGATGCCGACCCTAGCACTCGGCGAGCTGATTATTTGTCATGATGTGATAGTGCGTGAAGCAGCAGAACAGGAGAAAACAGTCGCACAGCACATTAGCCACCTATTAACACATGGCATGCTACACTTACTGGGGTTTGACCATGAGATCGGACAGGCTGAGCAAGATGAGATGGAGCTTTTTGAGATTGAGGTTTTGGCAGGTTTAAACCTACCAAATCCTTATGCTTAAATATAGGGCGTACTTGATATTTGACCATAGCACTAACAGAAATTGTTTTAGTGATCAGCAGTGCCTATTTATGAGTATTCAATACGCCCTAATCAATTGATAGCTAGTCTTTTGTCATTGGTAGCTTTTGTGATTGATTCATTTGGTTAATCATCTGATCCAGCCCTTTAACATGAACACTACGCTGCGGGAATGGAATTTCAATCTTCTCATCGTCGAGTGCATGTTTAAACTGCTCTAGCAAATCGCATTGCATCGTCCACCAATCAGCATTGGTCGTCCAAACATTTAGAGTTAGATCCACTGAGTTGTCACCCAAATTGGTCACGCGCACGACAGGCTCAGGATCAGTAAACGCTAGCGGGTTGTTCCTTGCTAAGTTTAACATCACATCTTTGGCCGTTTTGATATCAGCATCGTAGCCGATGCCAACCGTGATGTCGACGCGCCGATTGGGCAATGCGGTGTAATTGATGACCGCTGAGGTGGTGATATCACCATTAGGAATGATTACATCATGATTATTTATCGTCGTTAGATGAGTATTGACCAACGTAATCTCAGTCACTGTACCAGTATAACTACTGATCTGCACATAATCACCACGTACAAATGGACGGAAAACCACAATCATAATACCAGCGGCAAAGTTCGACAGCTGATCTTTTAATGATAAACCAATCGCAACAGCGGCACCACCCAATATAGCCACAACAGATGTGGTCTGTACACCAACTTTACTAAGTGCTGCCAGTGCCACTATCACCAATAGTACACCATAGAGCAGCCGGCTCAAAAAGCTAGCAATGGTATCATCTAAATGACTACGAATCATGATTTTTTGAGCAATGGCAACCGCTTTTTTAGCGAGCCAGCGACCCACGATGAATATTACGATTGCTAGTGCAACCTTAAGAACTAAACTTAATGTGTTGCTGGTAAGGGTAGCAATATCTATAGTAAAACCTAAAAATTCCATACTAACTCTTTATTTTATAGCTGTGTTTGATGAATTGAGGATATTTTTCATCTACAAATCAAAATATTGGGCCGTGTCTTCATTTCAAAAATGGTGATAAAAATAGCGCAGATAATATCAGGATATTAACCAGCTATTTAACGCTGTTTGGCAAGATTTAGCCGTTTTTAGCCCATTTAGATGACTATCAGGTGAATTGAAGACATGCCCTAGTGTCTGCTAATAAGTCACATCAACTTTGTCAGTGTATTGATAGGTACGAATCAAACGCAATTCAACGATATCCTTCATGTCTTCGGTAAATTTACCGAAAGGTGCTGCTTGTCTCACCGACTGCTTAGCAGCTTCGTCTAATATCGTTGAACCGGAGCTTTCTAGCAGGCGGATGGCTTTGACGTTACCATCACTACTAATAATGACCATCAGACGTACGTCACCTGTGATGCCTTGCGCTCGAGCTTGTACCGGATAATGTAGATTACCAATACGCTCAACATGCTCGCGAAAAGTGTTGATGTAATCTGCAGCAGAACCACGTGTCGTTGAGTTACTATCAACCGTCACGACCTTGGATTTGGTCGCATAGACCTGTTGACGTTGAGATAACTGCGCCTCTAAGGTAGCGACTTGTTTACGCAGACGCTCTTCTTGTGCTATTAGATCATCTTGTGCTTGTTTGCTATCATTATCAGACTCTACATTGGCTTGACGCCAACTGAGTGTCGTACGTAAATAGCTTTCTTGATAGCGTTGCTGCCGCACTTTGCGTTGCAAGCTAATGACATCTTGCGTTTCACCCATTTGCTCAGCAGAGAGTGGACTGAACTGATCATTTTCTTGTCGCAACTGCTCCTCTATCGTACCACCGCCTTCTTGAGAAGCATTAGCGATAAAGTGGGCATCTTCGTTTGGCTGCATGTTATCAGTGAGCACTTTTGCAACATCTTGCATCATTGCAGCAGGATCACTCCCCATAGAAAAGCTAACACCAAAAATAATCAATGCGTGTACACCCACTGCAATAACAACAGCAACAGGTAAGCTAATATCCCGCTTAGGTACTTGCGCGGAAAAATGATAGCTTTGTGAATCTTTAATATAGGCCACGGTCAATCTCAGCTTATGGGTACGAGCTTATAGGTACAAAACAGCAGATAATAAGCGTTATAATAATATGCATAGTATAGTCTGGCGCTATGATAACATGACAAAGAATTATGTCACTAGTATAACTATTGCTTGAGCAATTTACCCCACTCGCGCAATATTTACAATCTTTGGCCGACTAATTAAAAGAATGTTGTCAAACCTAATACAAAATCAATACGCCAAATTAAAATCGGTTGATGATTTGACTATAGTAGCCACGCCTATTAGGCTTTATATTCTGGGTATAATTAAGGCGTGCCTTCAGTTCAATTGATAACCATCAAATATTTAATACCTACTAAGTGAATGACTGTAAAGTATATGCGTACATTTTGTAGCCATCATATTTGATATATACTACTTGGTATAGTCAAAGAACTCTAGAACGGATACAAGGCAGCTGACTGCAAATTGTACAAGTATTACATCTAGGAACGAGTAGCCGTTTAGCTGTTCTCTAACTATAGGTATCATCTTACCAAATCAAAACCACTTTATACCAAAACTAAGTAGTAAGATTGGCCATATCAAACTCATTTTCTTGGCTACTCTAGTTTTTGTAACTGGTATTAGGGCGTGTTGAACATTCAAATGTGGTGCTGGCAGCGACTATTTTTTAGACAATATGCAGTGAAATTTTTGATACCTAGTCATTCTAGGTTAAACAATTTCGCCATATATTGGCAAAAAAGAGTACTGCCCCAAAGGGCTGATGCTAAAATCACCCCAAACGTCGTTACAAGCCTAGTTAAGGTCTCGACATTATCGTCGGCTTGCGCCAGTTTGGTGCAATTTTAGCAATCAGCAGCCCTAATATTTGAATGTTCAACACGCCCTAATTACCTTGTCTTGATCAGCGCTTCTGTGCACGCTCTATTCAACAATACGCCTATAAACTATAAGGATAAGCAGTTTGAGTGATTTTGATAACTTAGATAATTCAGAGGATTTTGACGATTTTTTTGAGGATATTAACTACCGTTTCGATGAGTCATTCAGCAATGGTTGGGAACGTCTTATCCAGTCCGTTAGACAGGTATATGACAAAACAGCTGATAAATTTGAAGACGAGCTTGCCTTACCAGTGACACAAGAATACGTCAATGATGCACTACAAAAATTCGTCACTAATAATGTAAAAGCCATCTTAGAGTTGCGTGTTGAAATGCATGACGACTGGTTTCGCCTATACAGCACGATTAACACAGCGGGGATTTATGTCGAGGTGGCTAGTAACTTTAGCCTAGTTCATGTTCAGCTTGATCGCAATGTCCAACGTTTGGTATTTGGTCAGCAGACCTATACTGATATTCTCAACCTACGCTGTGAGTCTTACCTTAAACGCCAAGGTGTTAAGTTCTTTATTTGGTTCTATCACAGCATCCTTAAAAAAGACCCTTTAGGATTTCTACTATCTTACATCAAGATTGCCCGTGCAAAAGATGAAGTCATTTACATTGACATTCATCGTTGGCTAAAAAATAACAAAAAAATCATTAGTACTTTGCATAAGGTACAAGTAAATTATGCCGATCTTGAAGAAGAGCAAATGATTTTAAAAGCTCAAGTTAACTACCGTGACTTACTGGCTGCAAGTAGCAACGAAGATATCATTAGCGATGATGATGAGCCTGATCTAATGCAGGCATCCGTCAACCCTTCAAATGAGGCTGCTATACCAAGCACAGTATAGACATGACATATT
>NZ_JBQSVP010000064.1:0-16182 GCF_052376345.1 Psychrobacter sp. AOP5-GZ1-6
ACTATAATAAGATACAACAGAAAAAATCAGACAGACGCAAAAAAATGCCAAAAGAGGCAGATAGCATAGTTTATATTAAAATATTTTTGAAGAAAAAACTTAGAACTAACAAGGAAGGATAAAAATAGCACAGAAAAAATTGGGGCGACTGATGGGACTCGAACCCACGACAACCGAGATCACAACCCGGGGCTCTACCAACTGAGCTACAACCGCCATAACTATTACCTGAGAAGGTAAGATTTGCAGGCTAGATGGTGCGCCTGGCAGGATTCGAACCTGCGACCACCTCCTTAGAAGGGAGATGCTCTATCCAGCTGAGCTACAGGCGCTCTTAGAGGGCTTTTATACATTAAATTTAGTTTTAAATATAGCAGAAACTAAACCATTATACATAAAAAAAAGCCTGTAAGGCTCTTAAAAATAGATGGTCGGAGTGATAGGATTCGAACCTACGACCCTCTGGTCCCAAACCAGATGCGCTACCAAACTGCGCCACACTCCGAAATTTTCTATTATCACGATAGGTTTGCTTATTGACTTGTTATTGGTAATACCGCTAACTTGTTAACGCTGCTCGCTATCGAGGTGCACATATTAAGGGGAAAAGATGATTGTGTCAACACCTATTTTTGATTAATTTAAAAAAAAGCTAAATTATTTCAAAAGTACTTATTTTTCGTGACACAGCGCTTATACAGCACCCTACCCTTTCGATAAGATTTAAGTCTTATCGAAGGCTGATTATACTCCGTTCCAATCTGGAATCAAGCCCTTATTTACCTTACCAGTGAGAACATTAAAAGGAACGAGCCATAACTGAGTAATATCCCTATGCACATCAACGTCTTGACCATGAAGCGACCGTTGACTGAGCGCGATAACCTGCCTATCGTCACCTTGTATAGGGTAGACTAACCAAACCTGTCTTGCTTGATATGCCTGCGCATAACTGGTCAACTGATAAGCATCGCTGGCACTGATATCAGCTGCATGAGATAAAGCTTTCCACTTGATATCGATGACATGACTATAGCTACCTGAAACACTAATCGTAGAGGTGTTTGCTGTATCACTCCGATCTTGATAAATATCTGTATTTATCGATGGCTTATATATGAGCAAATCAGGACGTATAGACAAGCACGCCTGTCCTTCTAAATCACTGAGCCAGATACTTTGTGCTTGATATAGCGGCTTATAGTTCGAACTCACCTGTCTGAACATTGAGGCGATACGCTGACTTGCCCATTGTTCAAAAGCTTGATTCATATCAATCAACAGGCATAAACGTGGTCGCGATAAATTTTGTTTAAATGCTTTGTTTGGGTCAATAATATAACCCGCAGTGCTATTTGACTGTTGTAATAACCAATAAGCCAAATTCACCAGTTGTTGCAGAGCTTGTAGCTTGTTTATTTGAAGCGGCAGAACGGCTAACTGCTGCTGAGCTTGATGGTACATGGTATCTAGCCGCTGCAGTTCAGCCTGACTCAGCACAGATATTGAATGCCACGCCTGCACAGATTTAGGTACCGTTGAGGTGCTGACTAAAGGACTTAATAACGCCAGTGCACTCTTAATCAGCCGATTACTTTGCATGTCTTGACTCAGGATACTACTTTCACAGATGAACTTATGCGGATGCATGCTGTTTTGGCGTAGCTGTTCTTTGACAAGCAACCGCCCTTGTAACGATGTTTGATTATGGGTTTGCGACTGATAATGCTTGGTTGGTTGATGCGGTATCAATCGTTGCAAAAACTGCATACTAAGCCAATCTGATAGTGGCAATGTGGCTATCGGTAGTACGCTATGCTGATTACTAACCTGACCTAAGTTCTTTGTGCTAGGTAGTTTATTGGCGATGCGGTCACTGCTATCAATCAAGTCTGATAACATCGCTTGTACCCATTGACGAGTTTGTATGAGATTACTGTTTTGAGTAGACTGGCTCAGCTTGGGTAATATTTCCAATATCATGCCGCTAGGCAGAAGAATAACACCAATATAATGTCCAACTTTTAGCTGCCACTGCCCTTGTTTACGTTTGATACTGAACACCGAAAACTCTTGCGTCATCAACCAATGAAAATCCGTTACCTGCAAAAAATCCGCCGTCGTTAGCCGTTGATGCTCAAACACAGTAATAACGTTAGTGTCAACTGAGCCAATGTCATTGACACAATTGCTTGCACTGCTCTGACTGCACTCATTACTATTTATCAATTTTTAATAACCCAATCAATATAGTCGCTGATAGGTAATAGGTTTTGTAAACTCACCTGTCTTGGTGACGAGATCATCATTAATCTTATAACCACCTGTATTCATTGATTGTCCAAGCCATAAATTGTGCCCTGAGAGTACCTGACCCTGTGCTGTTAGATTATTTTTCATACCTATCTGATGGTTTTCATCATTTGCTACCAGTGCTTGGCTGTCTTGAATAAATTGAGCACTCAATGGCTGCTGCGCATCCTTAAAAATATACTGTAACGCCGATACTTGCCCTCCAGTGGCTTGAACTAGTTGTGGAATAATCTGCTCAACCAATGCACTTTGTAACTGTTCAAGACTAGTGACGGAAAACAAAAAAGCATGACCCAATTGCGAATCGACTCCTAACGTCTCAATAATACGCCTGTTTAGACCAGTTAATAATCTCGCTAAATCTATAATTTCTGAGTCATCACTTGCGAATGTTTTTGGTGCTTCTACCTCTTTTGTATTAAAACTGATCATTGGTAATAATTCGGGCTGCGGTGGACAATCAACAAAGCGAAAACGACGACGCAGTGCCATATCTAGCGGTGCTAAAGAATAGTCTTGAGTGTTCATGGTCGCATAAATATCGACATTAGCAGGTACACTAAAGGTCCGACCGGAATATGCTAGATTGATCGTCATGGCATTTGCCATACCTGTACGTTTATCCGACTCAATCAAGCTAAGTAGCTCACCAAAGACTCGTGAGACGTTAGCACGATTTATTTCATCGATCAGCATGGCATAGCGCTGTTTCGGATTATTTGCTGCACGCTGACATAACGTTAAAAATGCGCCATCTTGAATCGCATAGCTCATCTGAGACGCACCGTTATTGAGGTTATTTGATTGACTACTGGCTGCCATCACAGGACGAATACCTTCGACAAATTCTTCATAACCATAAGCCTGATGAAAACTCACCATACTAAACCGCTGCTGACTAAAAACTTGGTTTTGGCTGGTGTTATTGTCACGCTTTGCCTGCTGAAATTCTTCTAACTGCTGCGATAAACCCGTTAATAACGCCATGCTTTCTGGTAACAAATACCATGCTCCACTATTATCTTTATCAAAGTAAGCTTGGCTGGCACGATTCTCGAAACTCACTGTCTTAGAGTCAGCAGGGCTATGCCTGCGCAACTCTAACCATGCAGTGCTGCTAAGATTACTCTCACGAGCATTTTGCGAGGCTTTTGCGACAAAAAATTCATGACTGACAATTTCAGGCACTTTGACCAAGTCTTGATGGTTAGATTGTAAGTCTAAAAATATCAGACAGACAACATCACGCCAACTGAGTGCTTGCAACAACTGTTTCAGCAAATCTTCATCATTCGCTCTAGGCAGATAGTCGGTATATTGCTTGGCAATTTGTAACAGTCGATAGGTTTTACCTGTACCAGCAACCCCTGTATAAATAATATTGGTCGGCTTATGAATTGATGTATCAGGCATAGCTTTATCCAGCAGATGAGAAGTACTTAAAAGAATAAAAAACGCTCGAAAATGCTATTACTATAACGTTGCTCATCATAAAGCATCTAACAACATTACTGTTAACAATATAGCTTGTAACGAGGTTGTTTCTAGCATCTAAGACATGATGAAGTTACTGTTGGTTTTTAAGCGCAGCAGTTCATTCTAATAATAGTCGAGCGACAATAGTTAATGTAACATAGTGGTTATAGCAGCTTTTATAATACTCAGTATTTTTCTGCTACGATAGCCAGATATCGGATATGGCCTAAGACTCACACCTCATTCAATCCATATAAGTTAAGGAATTTTGTATGTCAGGATTATTAAAAAAACTCCCTACTAAGCTGACCAGTAAATTACCAGTCAAAATGACTGACAATACAAAATCGCCAGCCGAAAAACAAACCAGCACGCTCAAACCTATTAATAACCAATTCACCAAACTGTTATCCGTGACGAAGTACTTACCCGCCAGCGCCCGATCGAGCATTTTATCCAAAGCCTTTGGTAAAGTAGTGCCGTATGTTGGCACGACGGGGGTCTATTATGAAACGGTCGACCCCAATCAGGTGGTGGTTAGCTTAAACAATACCAAGGCTGTACAAAATCATATCGGCTCTATCCATGCCGTTGCAATTACCTTGCTGGCCGAAACAGCCACAGGTTTTATCTTGGGTTTAAATTTACCCTCTGACCGTATCCTATTGATTAAATCTTACTCGGTTAATTTTTATCGTCCTATCAAAAAAGGCCAAATTGCTGCAGTCGCAAGCTTATCTGATGAACAGCGTTTAGATATCTTGAACACCCCAAAAGGTGAAATGGTTATTCCTTGCGTGATTGATGACCGTGAGTCTGATAGTGAACGTGACCCAATCGTGGTTGAGATGACATGGGCTTGGATACCTAAGTCTGAACTAGAAGCACGCCGTAAAGGTAAAGAAAATAACAAAGTCACAGAAGTTAATACTGACACTGAAACCACCACAGAGCCCGAAAAAACAAACCAGCTATAAACAAATGAGCGGTAGTTCATATCACTACAGGTAAGTACGGTAGCAGATCACTTAGGGCGTATTCAACGCACCTTTATACCATTAGCTATAGTCAAAAAACTCTAAAATAAATACAGAACTACTGACTGCGGATTATACTGTAGTACCTCTAAGGAAGGTAGTACAGTAGTGGTTTGGTAGTTTGCCGGCTATAAATGGTTAAACTGGGTAAAGATTGTCAGTAAGCACGCATGAGTTTGTTATAATAGTTTCTCATTTCGCGCACGTAACAAGGCTTGCCTTTAATGCTAGACGCTTTCTTATCTCATCGTCACCATTATCATCAAAAGCAACTGTCTATTACCGAATAACGACCTGCGTTGAATGACCTTTACAGTTAATCTTGCTCTTTGTTTGTTACCTTTGTTCGCCCGCTATTAGGATTATCCTTATGTCACAACAAGCCGTTTCTCCTACTACTAACCTTACTCCACTTTCACAAGATACTTTTACTGTAGGCACTCGTACATTTTCTTCTCGACTGCTGGTTGGTACAGGAAAGTATAAAGACATGACCGAAACTGGTGCTGCTATTGCCGCGTCAGAAGCTGAGATTGTCACGGTTGCTATCCGCCGAGTCAATATTGGACAAAATAGTAACGAACCTAACTTATTGGACGTTATCTCACCCGATAAATACACCATCTTGCCCAACACGGCTGGCTGTTTTGATGCTGAGACTGCTGTTCGTACTTGTAAGCTGGCACGCGAGCTATTAGGTGGGCATAATTTGGTTAAGCTTGAAGTTTTGGGTGATGAAAAAACCTTATATCCAAACGTAATGGAAACGTTGAAAGCTGCCAAAGTATTGATTGATGATGGTTTTGAAGTGATGGTCTATACCTCAGATGATCCTATCGTTGCACAGGAACTAGAGAGCATGGGCTGTGTCGCCATCATGCCACTTGGTAGCTTGATTGGTTCAGGTCTTGGTCTGCTCAATCGTCACACGCTCAGTTTAATCATTGAAAATGCTAAGGTTCCCGTACTGGTAGATGCTGGCGTTGGCACAGCCTCAGATGCTGCACTGGCGATGGAACTTGGCTGTGATGGCGTACTCATGAACTCTGCGATTGCCAATGCTAAAAATCCAGTCATGATGGCGCATGCCATGAAACATGCTATGTGGGCAGGTCGCGAAGCATTTTTAGCAGGTCGCATGCCGGTACGTAAAATGGCAACTGCTAGCTCGCCACAAACTGGCTACTTTTTTCAGTAAAATTTTGACTTAGTGAGATTGCATCACACTTAGCATTTGTTGAATATAATAAAAAGTCAGCCACATAACAATAAGAAAATTTGACGGTAGACCCGCTTATATTGAGAGGTTATTTTAATAACTGCCTAAAACTTATTGAGCAGTCATATAGTTTCAATACCATATAGCTTCAATGTCATATAGTCCTAATACAGACTATATGATTGCTTAATAGGCGCTCATGATAGCTTCTCATTTAACGTATCGTCATAAAAGGATTTATTATGCGACTTCTCACAGCAGTCGATCAATTATTTTTGTTTCTTGAGTCGCGTAAACAACCCATGCATGTTGGTGGCTTATTTGTATTTGAAGTCCCAGATGCAGCAGATAGTGATTTTGTCTATCAATTAGTGAAGCAGATGCAGGATTCCTCTGTACCACCGACCTTTCCTTTTGATCAGGTTTTGGAGCATTTGGTATTTTGGAACAAAGACAAAAACTTTGATGTCGAGCATCATCTTCATCATGTCGCGCTGCCAAAACCTGCACGAATACGTGAACTGCTGATGTATGTGTCAAGAGAGCATGGACGTTTGCTTGATCGCGCCATGCCTTTATGGGAATGCCATGTAATTGAAGGTATCAACCCAGAGAATGAGGGCGATCCTGAACGCTTTGCTTTATACTTTAAAATCCATCACTCCTTGGTCGATGGCGTAGCAGCCATGCGCCTCGTACAAAAATCTCTCTCACAATCGCCGCTTGAGCCAGTGACACTACCAATTTGGTCTTTAATGGCACGTCATCGTAATCACGCAAACACGATATTACCTTCAAGAAGATCCATTAGGCGTATCGTTAAAGAGCAAGTATCTACTATTAAACCTGTATTTACAGAACTGCTAGATAACTTCAAAAATTCTGGCGATGAGGGTTATGTCGGTACCTTTGATGCACCAATGAGTATCTTGAATAAGCGTATTTCAGCCTCACGGCGGATAGCTGCACAGTCTTATGATATACAGCGCTTTAATGATATTGCCCAAAGACTACAAATCAGTAAAAACGATGTGGTCTTAGCCGTTTGTGCTGGAGCACTGCGTCGATACTTGATATCGATGGATGCCTTACCAAGTAAGCCTCTCATTGCTTTTGTACCGATGTCACTGCGTACGGATAACAGCATATCAGGCAATCAGGTGTCATTTGTTTTGGCCAATTTGGGCACGCACGTCAATGATCCATTACGTAGGATAGAGCTGATTCATCGTAGTATGAATAATAGCAAACGTCGATTCCGCCGAATGAATCAAGCACAAGTCATCAACTATAGTGTCATCGCCTATGCTTGGGAAGGTATTAATTTAGCCACTGGCCTATTTCCAAAAAAACAAGCTTTTAACCTTATTATTTCAAACGTTGCTGGTTCCAAGAAGCCTCTATATTGGAATGGTGCGCGCTTACAATCTTTGTATCCTGCTTCTATTGTATTCGATGGACAAGCCATGAATATCACCTTAGCCAGCTATTTGGATAAGATTGAGTTTGGTATTGCCGCTTGTAGTAAAGCATTGCCGCATGTACAAGACATGCTCGAGCTGATAGAAAAAGAATTAACGCTATTAGAAATAACAAGCAAAAAACTCGAATTTCAAGGTATTACCGTGAAAGATAATAAAACAATAAAAAAGCTGGCTCCTTAACGGAACCAGCTTTTTATGTACAGGCTATGAAATACAGCCCTCTCAACACTAATGTCTATCTATACTAAGACCTATCTATACCGCATCGCCCCATAGTGGCACAACCACTTGCATGAGCGGTTTCAATAATTTGACATTACATGCAAATATCGAACCTGATGTCATCGAGTTGTGCGCACCTGTATGATCGACCACCACACCACGTGCTTCAGTGACGATAAGCTCACCAGCAGCGATATCCCACGGCTTAATAGACATCTCAAAATAACCATCAAAACGACCAGCTGCTACATAGCATAGATCTAGTGCTGCTGACCCTAAACGACGAATTTGACCGCCCGCTTCAGAGACTTTTTGTAAGCTTTCGAAGTGCTCTTTAGCATAAGAAACAACCTCGCCATTGCGTTTACGCTCTAGCGGATGACCCGTAGTAAATAAACCACCATCAATGGTTTTGCGTTCGCTGACATTGATACGGCGCTGATTCAAACGAGCGCCTTTACCACGGCTAGCAGAGAACATCTCATCACGAACAGGATCATAGACCACACCATGCTGAGTAACACCTTTATGCTGTACCGCAATAGATACACAGAACTGTGGCACGCCATGAACAAAGTTTTTGGTGCCATCTAGCGGATCAATGATCCAGCACCAGTCAGCATCTTCACCGATACCTTCTTGCATACCAAACTCTTCACCCAAAAATGAATGATTTGGATAGCTGGCTTTTAGCGTCTCAATCGTCAGCTCTTCACTGAAACGATCAATACGCGTGACCAATCCGTCGAGCCCTTTCGACTCGATATCCAACTCGATTTTGTGGCGGTTTTGATGCGCATATAAAATCTCTTTACCAACTTTTTCAGCAGTACGCGCTGCGATGACGACCATGGGTTCCATAAATAACCTATTTGCTTGATGAATGAATATAAAAATCAGACTAACTTTGTGCCCACAACATGCCAATTAGACTAGCCGCATCACACCACATCTATGCGATTTAAAAAACGTGTCTTTTATCAATAAAAACTGATAAACGACAACCGCATTATACTAAAATTGTTCGAGAAAAACGAAAAAACCATTACATTCGCCAAACCAACCTATGTTTTGGTGGTCATTACAAACTGCGCAAGTTGTAAAAAAGTCAGCACCCACGGCTAAGTAGGCGTCATTTCTATGTATGAGTGTCTTATTAACTAAAATCGCCACTCTGTCTCAAGAGCGTTGCGAGCTCAATACTGTCAATCTTAAAAACTGCAATCTTTAAAACTGGTAGTATATCAAAAATCAGAATACTACTTATGATAATAGCTGCTGAAGCTGCTTAACCACACCATCAGTATCCAACCCACAATCGGTCATTTGTTCGGCTTGTGAACCATGCGCAATAAAGCGATCAGGAATGCCAATATTACAAATCACAGGGGAATAATGCTTAAAAGCAATCGACTCGTTGAGCAAATATTCGTTTACCGCACTACCTGCGCCGCCCATCAGTACATGCTCTTCTAAAGTTACGATATGGGTAATGCCTCGGGCTAGTAACAAATCTAACAGTTCAGTATCTAGCGGCTTTACCCAACGCATATTGACCAAATGCACCTGGCAATTTAATGCCATCTCATCAGTGGTAATAGCTTCTGCTGCTTGCTGAGCCGTTGCCACCATCGTACCAAACGCTAGCAATGCTACTTGCTTGGGCGCATTATCGCTACCTGATACAGACTCAACTGTCGCTTGACCGATTTTGTAAGTTTGTAAAGGCTGTTCGATAATAGCACCTGTTCCAACACCGCGTGGATACCGTACTGCCGTACATCCTTGATATTCATAGCAGGTATTGAGTAGATGATAACATTCGTTTTCATCTTTTGGTGCCGCAATCACCATATTTGGCACACAACGTAAAAAGCTAAAATCAAACACGCCAGCATGGGTGGCCCCATCTTCACCGACCAAACCTGCTCTATCAATCGCAAACATCACATCAAGATTTTGCAACGCAACATCATGAATCAGCTGATCATAACCTCGCTGCAAAAACGTAGAGTAAATCGCGACAATTGGCTTAACACATTGCGTTGCCATACCAGCGGCTAGCGTGACAGCATGTTGCTCAGCGATGGCCACATCAAAAAAACGCTCTGGATAATGACGAGCAAACTCAATCATCCCCGAACCTTCTTCCATCGCAGGCGTGATGGCAAGCAGATTCTTGTCTTCGGCTGCTTTATCACATAAAAACTGTCCAAACACTTGCGAATACTTTAATGCAGGCTTATTTTCTACCGCTTTAGCCGTTTTAGCTTTCGCTTCGCTCTCTTCAACAGGTAGCTTACTGATAGCATGATAGCCGACCGGATCTAACTCAGCAGGCGCAAAACCTTTACCTTTCGTGGTATAAACATGAACTAAAACAGGACCTTTTAGCTGCTTAGCCAATGATAGTACCCGTAGCAGCTCAGGAATATTGTGACCATCAAACGGACCAAAGTAGGTAAAACCAATGGCTTTAAATAAATTATCTTCTACTTGCGGAACATCGCGCATCTCTTTGTGACGCTTTCGACGATCAAACCCTTGCATATCGGGACGATGACATAAGACAGGTTCACCGCTATCAGAGATATCAACCTGATAGCCGGACTCCCAAAGCATGGCTAAATGCCGTGAAAATCCGCCGATAGAACAGGATATAGACATATCATTATCATTAAGGATGACCAGTAGATCAGCATCTTGCTGTACCGCATCATTCATGGCTTCAAATGCCATACCACCTGTCATCGCACCATCGCCAATAATACAAGCAACTGTTTGCGATCGACCTTGATAACGCAGCGCTAGGCTCATTCCTAAACCCGCTGAGATAGAAGTAGATGAATGACCAACACCAAAGGTATCGTACACGGACTCCATACGCTCAGGAAAGGCAGTCAAACCATTTTTAGAGCGAATGCTTCCTAGCTGCTCACGACGACCAGTCAATACCTTATGAGCATACGCTTGGTGACCAACGTCCCAAACGATCTGATCTTCTGGAGCATCTAATAAATAATGTAGCGCAATGGTCAATTCAACCACGCCCAAATTGGCACCAAAATGCCCGCCACTCTGACCAGCTGAGTACAGCAAAAAAAGCCGTAATTCATCAGCTAAGGTAATAAGCTGAGCTGCGGTAAAAGATTTTAAATCAGAGGGTACATTAATACCATCTAATAACGGCGTATGCGGGCGCACACGCGGAATGACAGCATAAGTCTGCTGCAAAGTCGACAACTGGGCAGCAGACGTGGTGGCTGATTCAGATACGGACTGAGACTGTGGGGGGTGGGGTGACTGCTGCATAAACCGTACGATACCTACCAATCTGCTGACTAGACGTGCTTTAGAATATAAAGATAACTATAGCTAAGCGACGTCAATAATATCTACATCATTATTGATGTGACTGACCATATAATTATTCATGCTACGCCTACGCGCATATAGCTACGTGGCGTCTAAAAGCAAACACGCCGTCATAATAGACAGCGTTTTTATGCTAAGGGTGGATATTATGCCTTATTATTTTGCATCAATACCGAATGTTCGTGACGACATAGTAATGTAAGGGTAAAGACTTGTCACTGTATCCGTCAAAATAGTATGGCATAATAGCATTTTTTTTTAATGGTCGCTTTAATCATCGTGCATCGTCTGTGAACTTTGTGTGTTATTTATAATAAAGACAATCAGCACGCGTGCGTTACGAACAGGTTATACTGCTATTACAGACCTCACTGCCACAATTATCGGCTTATGCAGGACATTAATGTCATATCAATTTATTACTAGTGCCAAGCTACCAACTCGTCATGGCGAGTTTGATATTCATATATTTGAAAACGAAGACGGTCAAGAGCATGTGATGCTGACCGTTGGACTTCCTGTGGTTGCTCAAAACACAGAATTGAACAATACAGCAAACCCGAATGGTAAGATGGCAAATCAAAAACCTCATCTGCTTGAACAACAGACGCCATTGATTCGTATTCATTCTGAGTGCCTAACTGGTGACGCCTTTAGCTCACTGAAATGCGATTGCGGGCCACAGCTAAATACAGCAATGCAAGCCATACAAGAGGCAGGCTGCGGTGCTATATTATACCTGCGTCAAGAAGGTCGCGGTATTGGCCTGACCAATAAAATTCGTGCTTATGCCCTCCAAGACCAAGGGCATGATACCTTAGATGCCAATCTAATGTTAGGCTTGCCCGCAGATGCCCGCATTTATGACATGTGTGGACCGATGCTTGCTCATGTCGGTGTTGATACCGTTCGTCTTATCACCAACAATCCAAATAAGATTGCTTATCTCACTGAACACGGTATTGATGTCATTGAACGTGTACCATTACTGGTTGGAGTAAATGATATGAACGCTGAATATCTAGCGACCAAACGCGACCGTATGGGACACTTGCTAGATAAAGACCTCAATACTGCAATACACCTAAATAAATAGATATTTTATGAGTATTTCAAATATAGATAATAAGCACGATCTCTCAGAGTCAACGACGACACCGACCGATAATGACATCGCACGAGTACGTGAATTCTTAGTCGATTTACAGGCGCGAATCTGTCAAGCGTTAGAAGCACAAGAGCGTGATGGTGGCACAAATGGCAACGAGCATGCCACGTTTGTCGCTGATGACTGGGAACGTCCTGAAGGCGGCGGTGGACGCTCATGTGTCCTAGCAGATGGCGAGGTGATTGAAAAAGCGGGCGTGATGTTTAGTCATATTCATGTTCACAACCTACCAGCGTCAGCAACGGCACGTCACCCTGATATCGCTGGTCGCAAAGCTCAAGCCATGGGCGTCTCATTGGTGGTACACCCCAAAAACCCCAACGTCCCTACTAGCCATGCCAATGTGCGTTTGTTCGTCGCCGAAGCGAAAGGTGAGAACCCTATTTGGTGGTTTGGTGGTGGTTTTGATTTGACTCCGTTTTATCCGGTACTGGCTGACTGTGTTCATTGGCATCAGGTTTGCCACGACCTATGTGCGCCTTTTGGCGATCACATCTACCCTGATTTTAAACAATGGTGTGATGAATATTTTCATCTACGTCATCGTGATGAGCAGCGCGGTATCGGCGGCTTGTTCTATGACGATGTCAATACTGAAAGTCGTGGCTGGGATTTTGAAACCTGCTTTGATTTTATGAAAGCTGTAGGTAACGGTTATTTGGATGGCATTTTACCTATTTTTGAGCAGCGCAAAGACACACCTTACACCGATGAACAGCGTAAATTTCAGCTGTATCGCCGTGGTCGCTATGTTGAGTATAACCTTGTCTATGATCGCGGCACGTTATTTGGACTACAAAGTAATGGTCGTATTGAGTCTATCTTGGTTAGCATGCCACCATTGGCTAGCTGGCACTACCGCTTCGAACCTGCTGAAGGGACGCCCGAATTTGAGCTGACCGATTTTTATCTGAAACCACGTAATTGGTTGACTCTATAGTTTGTACGAATATAATAAGGACTAGAGATGTCTTCCAGACTATTGTCTAAAATATTAAAATAAGGTCAGCTATAGTAGCTGACCTTATTTATATACTCACTCTTAAAAAACTGTCAGTTACATTAAGGGATTGCGTTCATTCAACTATATATTTTAGATTATCTTTATTATTGTCCTAATAAATAGTTGTCATTTCAAAAATTACGATGATGTAACAACTATTTTAACTATAACTACGTAAATTGTGGTTACAATAGAAGTCATATTCTGAAAAAATCATTTAGAGTCGAATACGATTCTAAATAGTTATAAGTACACTTTATACCTGCACCTTGTTCAAAGCCAGCGTTTGCATACACGCATACTATTAGCAATATTTTAAAGGAGTAATCTATATGACACAGGTTCATTCTAATAAGTCATTAAAGTCTATTTTTGGTATCACATTAATGGCAGCTGCCCTAGGCTTAACGGCATGTAGCCCTTCAGCAGATGCTGACTCTAACCCTGATCTACAAGCCCGTCAAGACAGCATGAAAAACTGGGGTGATGCCATGGGTGTCATGGGCGATATGGCTAAAGCACCTGATACCTTTGATGCAGATGTCGTTAAAGAACAAGCCGCATTCTTAGCAGAAGATGCTAGTACGCCCTGGAGTCATTTCGAAGACCCAGAAAACATGGGTAATGCAACTGAGGCAGTTTGGTCTAATGCGGAAGGGTTCCGTGCAGAAGCCGAAAACTTCGAAGCCGTCACAGCTAATCTAAGCGCTGCTGCACAGACAGCGACTAGCATGGAAGACATCAAGCCTGCCTTTAGTGAAGTTGGTGCAAGCTGTAAATCATGTCATACTGAGTTTAGAGCAAAAAATGAATAAACCTTTATACTGATAGCTAGGGCGTGTCTTCAAGTCACTCGATAGTCATCTCAATGGGCTAAAAATGGCTGAATCTTGCCAAACATCGTCAAATAGCTGGTTAATATCCCGATATTATCTGCGCTATTTTCCTTGTTTGACGGCAATTTATCTCATTTTTATCACCATTTTTGAAATGAAGACACGCCCTAGTAGACAAGCATAAAAAAACCGCCACATTTTTGATAGGGCGGTTTTTTTATTATTAAAATTAAGCTATGTCCATATTAAGACATGATTACTCTGCTACTGACTTGCTCGTATCAATTGGCTTGCTTGTATCGATCGTTTTTTGCTCATTCAGTTTATTCACAATCGTCACGACAGATGAATCACTCAAATCTATCGTCCGAATTGGGAATGGAATATTTATACCAGCCGCATCAAATGCGCTCTTGATCTCTACAAAAACCTGATGAGTCGAGGCGACTTTATTGGCCTGTGTGCCATCTTCAATAAACCAACGCACCATCAAATCAATCGAAGAATCTCCAAAACCTGTCGCGATCACACTCGGCTGAGCTTTCTTTGAGACACTATCTGATCTGTCTAATGCTTGCAAAATTTCAGCTTTTGCTGCTTCGATGTCGTTTTCATAACCAATACCCACGGCCAGTTGTAATCGTCGCTGCTTATATGCCGTATTGACTGTCAACGCTGAGGTATATAAATCAGAATTGGGAATCACCACTTGCCGACCATCATAAGTTTTGATGGTAGTTGCACGGATCTTAATATCTTCGACGGTGCCCTCATATTCACCAGACACTATCTGATCGCCGATACGAAACGGCTCTGAAATAAGTAGCAAGATACCAGACAGCAAATTTTGAAAAATATCTTTAAAGGCAAAACCAATAGCAACTGAACCGATACCAAGTGCACCGATCAACTTGGCAGGCGTAAAGTCTGGTACTGTAATGACCATGGCTATCATAATGCCAATAAAGATAATGAGCGCCCCACCCACTCGCTGAAAGACTTTAACTAGATTTTGATGACGTCTACGACGGCCTAAAATTTTATAAACAACCTTTTTAAAGGCAATCGATAAAAACCAAAACACAAGAACCACGATGATAGAAGCAACAAAATATGGAATACGTTCAAGAAAACTAACAAATATTTCATTTGCTGAATCCACAATACTTTGGTAGGTCAAAACATCAGGTGTTACTTCCTCAGAGGTGGGCATTTAGGTATCACTCCTTTGATCAGGGGGCTCGCTAACTTACTCAATCCATTAATAACTATAACTGCTTGGCATAAGCAATAACTCCTTATACCACGCATTCAAACCTAACCCATCAAGTCAGCTTGGACAATCTCAATCCAGTAACCATCGACATCTTTGATAAAGGCAATGTTTTTCATACTGCCATCTTCTGGGCGTTTTTTGTATTCGACATTGTTTTTATCAAACCAAGCAACGGCTTCTTCTAAATTAGGCACGCTAAAGCAAATATGTCCAAAACCTTGTGGCTCTTGGTTACCGTCATGGTAACTAAAGTCAGCTTGGGTTTCTGTCCCATAATTATGGGTCAACTCTAAAATACCACGTTGACGGAATGCAAAAATCTCTAAATCATCACCAGCTGGCAAATTCTCACGCTCGCTTTCTGTCAATTTGGCTAAAAAGTATAAATCAAAACCCATATCAGGGAACTTTTTGACCGCAAGCAACGTCATACCAATAACGCCTGTGTAAAAGGCTAATGATTTGGCAGGGTTTTTTACCCGTAGCATCGTATGGTTAAAAGTAAAGCCTGTCGTCTGAGCTGAAATTGGCTGCACACCAGTAGTGATTACACTGCTCTCTGGCTGATCAATGACAAAATCATTATGATTATCGGTAGCTGATTCAGTATTTGACATAGATATAGATATCCTAATATTAACAATATATTGATTTGAGAAATAAGCGCGCAAAAATTGTTTTTACGCGCTTGACCCTCTTATCATAATAAAAAATCATGAAAGGATTGAGAGGGTTTTGTAAGAGTCTGTGCTAGGGCGGGGTTTAATTAACTT
>NZ_JBQSVP010000065.1:0-16091 GCF_052376345.1 Psychrobacter sp. AOP5-GZ1-6
ATTTCATAATGATAATTTTGAAGGTGAAGAATGCCTTTTAGAGTTAATCACTCATGATAGCGCAAATGGTGCATACGCTCGCGAGTTTGCCGTTTGTTTTATAGAGCTGCGACCTTATCACTTTCGCTCCGGCTATTTATACAAAAGATTGTTACGCAAACTCAAACATGCACCATTAACTCAAGACCAATTATCCCGTTACGATAAAATTAAACAGGCCTATCAGCAGTATCGTCACAACAGAATAAATAATAGTTAAAAACAAATTAAGGAAAATCAAAATGGAACTCGCAGAAGCCCTACTTATCCGTCGCGATATGCAAAAGAAGCTTGAGCGGACTGACGTAGTTCGTGAATTTACAGTATTCCAAACCAGTCAAAGTAATTAAGGCGTTTCAGGACAATATTTATGCAAGTATTGATGATATTGATACCCTATCAAAAGTAGAATTATTTGATTATGAATTTTTACTGAATTATGCGTAGATTTGGTTAGCCTCCACTACACACTGATTCGTAAATTATAATTGAGGAAATACCATGTGTTATGAGTTAATAATAAGCACCGACCATCCTATTGATTTAGCAAAATTTAATCAGATGAACGTCTACTTTGAGCCAACTGTTGATAAAGAAAATCAAGTTAATCTTCAATATGACATGGTTTATCGTCTCGCCACTTATAGTCCTAGCTGCTGTAGCAGTGGATTTAGAATATATGACCCCAAAGCGTTTGACTATGAGTTTGTGGGTCTACAAGACTGGCTAGAAGAAGACATCAATGATGGCCATATTATAAATACTAAATTTTTATTCCAAATCATCAAAAACCTTGTCAATAATAACTATAGATTTGACAGCTATGTGGCTTGGAGTGGTGAAGAAAAATTACCGCCTATAAGATCTATGATTATCAATGTTAACAAAACTTTAAAGACAGAATTTATGTTATTTGAAAATGTGTATTTTGACTATATTCAATAAAAGAGAACTAAAATGGAACTCGCAGAAGCCCTACTGATTCGTAGCGATATGCAAAAGAAGCTGGCTCAGCTTAAGGGTCGTATCAACGCCAACATTAAAGTCCAAGAAGGCGATACGCCATCTGAGGATCCAAACACACTGATGATTGATGCCAGCCAAATCATTGCTGAGCTGTCCAACCTGATTGAACGCATTCACCGTACCAATGCAATTGCCAAGACGGATAAAGGTCAATCGATGCTAACGCTGTTGATAGAGCGCGATACTTTAGAGATGCGCCATAAGCTATTGGTCGATGCCATAGCCGCCACGCATACCGAAACGGATCGTTATAGCCATCGTGAGATTAAATACAACGTCATGGTATCGGTGGCTGGTTTACAGAAGCAAGCAGACGATATTGCCATGAAGCTGCGTCAAATCAATATTGTGATTCAAGCCAATAACTGGCAAATTGATTTAGCAGAATGATTTTTTGAATCACTAATTTTATAATTCTCTATGTGCTTGATTTAAGCGCATAGACCACCCTTTTGGAACCGACTGGGCGAGTGTTAAGACCCCGCACTCCACAACAGGGGGTTGAACAAATACTGCAGTGGCTACTTGGCGTTGCGGGCAAACGTCTTTTTTACCACTCATGCCCCGTACCTGTCACTTATCACACAGCACTATTTAGACCTTATCACCAGACACTGACAGTCGGTTTCAATCTTATTTTTAAAACCATTTGTCATAAGCAATACGGCAATGTGAATCAAAACTGGTTTGCCCTACACATAATCGTTATCTAAAAAGGGCAACTTTAATGCCCCTAAACGAATATAGATGCGGTAAACTAAAGTGTGAGTGATACATCACTTTCACATTGAACCATTTAATAATTATTTTTGTATGAGGAAATACCAATGATAAACATGAATGATATGTTAGGCGCTGTAACTGGCGGTGATGATGCTGACAACAATGGCTTATCAGCATTGATTAATAGCGCAAAAGATATCAGTAGCGAAGACATCCAAAGATACCAAAGCATGTCAAAATCTGAGCTATTAGATGAGATCAAAAACTCTGAGCACAGCGCTGCTGTTGTGGCGTTTATCAAAGATCTAATAGCGAAGAAATTCAATGGCTAAGCCTTGATTATCTAAAGCCAAACTTTGATAGATCAATAGGGCCCGAAAAATATGCGTCATGGCGTATTTTTTAGGCTCTTTTATT
Source organism: Psychrobacter sp. AOP5-GZ1-6 (assembly GCF_052376345.1). Classification (NCBI taxonomy): domain Bacteria; kingdom Pseudomonadati; phylum Pseudomonadota; class Gammaproteobacteria; order Moraxellales; family Moraxellaceae; genus Psychrobacter; species Psychrobacter sp. AOP5-GZ1-6. The sequence continues at coordinate 2,206 of NZ_JBQSVP010000065.1, forward strand.
TTATATAGTCAATCCGAAACATAAGAGATAAAGATGAGCTTTACACCTAACCACAGCGCTCAAACCACAAGCAGCACTGTTGTAAATACCAACACAGCAACCCTAAAAATCGACGGCAGCACTGGCGAAGGTGGTGGGCAAATCATCCGTACGGCGCTATCTTTATCAATGCTCACAGGCATACCCATCGAAATCACCAATATTCGCGCTAGGCGAGCCAAACCAGGATTGATGCGTCAACACCTGATGTGCGTACAGGCCTCCCAATCTATATCAAATGCTACCGTGACAGGCGCAGCGTTAGGCAGTGCAGCGTTTCGATTTGCACCGAACGCTATCAAACCTGGTGAGTATCATTTTGATATTGGTTCGGCTGGCAGTACCAGCCTTGTGCTACAAACGCTACTCCCTGCCCTACTGTTTGCCAATACCAACATCCAAGCAGCCTCAACCGTCACGATAAAAGGCGGCACGCACAACCCTCTGGCGCCAACGACTGACTTTTTGCAGCACGCATTTGTCCCTGCACTGGCAAAATTAGGTATGCAAGTACATATCGAATGCTTGCAAGCAGGCTTTGCGCCCATCGGTGGTGGTGTGATTAAGGCCACTATTACGCCGTTTATGCGCCGTGCTGACTCACAGCCGTTAACGCTAACCGAACGCGGAGCGCTGACAAAAATTGCATTGGTCGCCAGCGTTTTAAATTTAGAATATGACATTGGTAAACGCGAGCTTGCCAGCGCTACAGCGACGTTGATAGATGGCGGAGTGGATGACACGCTTATGACTAGCAATACTAGTCAGCTAGACGGTATTGGTGAAGGCAATAGTTGCTCCGCATTGGTTACTCATAAGCATGGCGACCAGATTCACCAAGAAATGTTTACGCTACTGGGTGAAAAACGCACGTCAGCAGAGAAAATGGGCAACCGCTTGGCGGGTTTGGTTAAACGTTATCTACTCAAAACTGATGCCTTGGTCGACGAGTACTTAACCGACCAGTTGCTATTGCCATTGGCATTGTCTGGTGGCGGCGAATTTACCGCACGAGTCATAAGCCAACATACCGAAACCCAAGCATGGCTGATTGAGCAGTTTTTGCCCGTTGACATTAGCTTTGAAGCGATCAATGAGCAGAAAACTTTGGTGCGGGTGATTGTTTAAATATAATCTATTCAAGATATGTCCTCATTTTGAAAACGAGAATAAAACAAGATATAGTCAAATCCATATACATCCACTACATCGTCATCCTCGCTGACCATATTAATGTATAGCTTGCACTCGGTTTCCTTGTATCGAAATTACTTGAACTCAACTATAGTTGATGCCAAACGTATAGAATGTCGGCATTGAATCAAGCGATAGCAAATAGAAATAGCCCTGAATATATGACTTATCGTAGTAATAAACTGACTGACTCTAGCGTTTTTAATCCTTCTAGCATGACACCGATAGAGACTATCAGTGATATATTTCACACGCCCTAACTTCAATAAAAAACTCTTGCAATAAAAAAGCCTTGCTTAGTACTGCAAAAAACAGACTCAGCAAGGCTAAAAATTTAGTCGATTTATAGAAAACTGGCTTGTACTCACATCTCAATTTCGTATTGCATGACAGCGCATATCTTAATTGGTACAGCAAATTTCCATGGTGTGCCAGCACTACAATAAAAAAGTCCATCACTATATGATACGATATATGCTGTAAAATCATTACCACAATGATCCATCATTGCTTGTTCATCACTTTCATCGCACACTGCACACCATATGTTGCTATCACCTCGTGCAAGCATGGCTCGTGTCAACTCACTTCCTTTTAGTCCATTATGCATCGTCAGCTCCTTAGTCATTATAAATCCTCTAAACAACAACGTATTTGTAAAGTATTAATTTCAACAGTAGCGAATCTGTTATTTTGATATGAGCTGTAAGCAACGGCTTTTTTAGTGATAAAAAGATGTGTAAGACATCACTTACTGTATGTATCGATTACCACAAACACTATAGTCTAAAACAGCAGTATAAAAACTGTAATATTTAAGTGCCATTTTTATGACAAACGGCAAAATTGTTATGACAAACGGTCAATCAAGATGAGCAAATCAATAACCCTTATACTAAAAATAATAGAAAAAATACGCTTACTATTTTTTAACACATACAATCTACCTATTTGTAGTGTCTAAACTTTATGATTATTTATATATTATTACGATCTAATGGGCATTATCTTTCAAATCAAAGTGGTCAAATCAGGTAAAATAATGATATGACAACCTCTATGAACCCTCACTCTCGAAAGATCATTCATATAGATATGGACACTTTTTATGCCAGTGTCGAACAGCGTGACTTCCCTGAATTACGCGGTAAACCATTGGTGGTTGGCGGTGATCCAAATGGACGCGGTGTCGTAGCAGCCGCCAGCTATGAAGTACGTAAATTTGGCGTACGCTCTGCCATGTCCTGCTATGAGGCGCGCAAACGCTGTCCAGAAGTGGTATTTGTAAGGCCGCGTTTTGAAGTGTATCGATCAGTTAGCAATGATATCCGCTGTATTATGCATCGCTTAACACCCCATGTTGAACCCTTATCGCTAGATGAAGCCTATCTAGATGTCACGGGTTTAAGCGTTCATAAAGGCTCAGCAACATTAATGGCTAATTGGCTAAGAGCTCAAATTTTAGAACATACCGGACTGACGGCTTCTGCCGGAGTCTCATTTAACAAAATGCTGGCCAAAATTGCTTCTGATATCAATAAACCTAACGGTATAGCTATTATTACGCCTACAGAATCCGATGCCTTTATTAGCGCCTTACCTATTGAGCGCTTTCATGGTATTGGCAAGGCAACAGCTAAGCGCTTACATGAGATGGGCGTCCATTATGGTGCCGACCTGCGGCGAACACCGGCAGCTCTATTAATACAAGAGTTTGGTAAACGTGGCCAGTTTTATCACGATATAGCACATGGACGTGATGATCGGGTGGTCAAATCTGAGAGAACGCATAAATCCGTTGGCTCAGAGACCACATTTAGAGACAATCTCAGTAATGATAATGCATTAAAAATACAAATTTACGAGCAAAATCAGGATGCATTTGATCAAATGCAAAAAAAACAAGTGATTGCTCACACAATCACCCTCAAAGTGAAATACGCAGATTTTACTCAAATAACACGCTCTCATACATTATCAACAGCTTTTAATAGTGCTGAATCTGCGCACTATTGGCTAGATAAGCTATTTTCAGACATTCCTCGTGAGCAACCTATTCGTCTAGTTGGTGTTACCTTTTCTTCCCTCACTCCTGCTACGCAAGTACCGCCTCAGTTAAATTTGTTTGAATAATTGCATACTAAACAACGCCTGTTTAGTTATTGCTCGACTTGTATGCGCATGAGTCTCTATTAAACTGTCCTTTAATAAGCTCATTTCTGCTACAATTATACAAAAATCTATATTCATTTAAAGACCGACTATGACCGACACACACGCCGCTAACTCTAATAGTAATTCCACGCTTGATACCAATAAAAATAATGACGTTTTAGACTACTTAAGCGTAGACGATTATGATTATGTCTTACCAGACAACCTGATTGCACGTTATCCATTGACAGAACGTTCTGCTTCAAAGCTCCTATATTTGCCTGCTAATAAGACAGAAAATAGTGCTATGGTAGAAGATCACCTATTTACTGAGTTGCCTAACTTATTAAGTGCAGGAGATCTGATTGTATTCAACGATACAAAAGTGATGAAGGCACGGTTATTTGGTCAAAAAGATACGGGTGGCAAAGTTGAGCTACTGATTGAACGTCTAGTAGACATTGCTGAACTAGACGTAGCAACCTTGCATTTGGAAGCTACAGATAGCACACCCGTCAACACAAAATATATTGCACTTGCTCATGTCAAAGCCAGTAAGGCCCCTAAGCTTGGGCAACGTTTGCAACTTGCCGATAGTCATATGGCTGCAGTAATGATTAGCCGTCAAGACAATTTATTTATTTTAGCCTTTGACGCTCCTATCCTGCCCGACTTAGAACTATATGGGGAGTTACCGATTCCGCCTTACTTTGAACGCCATGCTGATGAAACTGATAATACTCGCTATCAGACTGTCTTTCATGACCCAACCAAGCTAGCGAGTGTGGCAGCCCCTACTGCAAGTTTACATTTTGACGAATCAATACTAAAAAAACTGGCAGAAAAAGGTATTAAAACAGCGTTTGTTACTTTGCATGTTGGTGCAGGCACATTTGCTCCTGTAAAAACAGACAACTTACTCAATCACACCATGCATAGTGAGTATGCACATCTGCCACAAACCACGGCCGAGCTGATCAACCAAACACATGCTAATGGTAAACAAGTCATCGCTATTGGTACAACGGTAACACGTGTGCTCGAAACCGCTTATCAAAAAACGGCTAATGACGGACACAGCTTATCTAGTTGGTCAGGCGATACTGATATATTTATTTATCCAGGCTTTAAATTTGGTGTGATAGACCGACTACTCACAAATTTTCATTTACCGAAATCTACCCTACTAATGCTAGTATCAGCATTTTCGGGCAAAGCAGCTATCGAACAGGCTTATCAGCATGCTATTAAAGAGCAATATCGCTTCTTTAGTTATGGCGATGCGATGCTGCTTGATAAAAAATTAGATTGAACATGATTTAAACATTTTTTATATTGTTCACAACAGTTGTGAAATAAACTGGTAAACTAAACAGTATTTTGTTATAACAGCAAAGATAACTTTTATTAGAAAGGGCTGCACATGTCTCGTCATTTATCTCATCGCTTTACTACCATACATCGCGCGGTATCGACGGCATTACTTTATTCCGTGGGCTATGCAGCCTTGATATCGGGCGCACAAGCAGCAACTATCGGAAAAACGGTTGTTACTTCTGCACAGCATGAGCCGCTAGCGGCAAGTATTACGGTTACTAATATTCGAGCGTCTGACTTTTCAGCAAGCTTAGCAAACTCTGCCATCTATCAACGAATGGGGCTGACCAAAACTGACTCTATGAACGTACGCTTTCAGCCTACCTCAGCGACCAGTGGTCAAGTCTTTATCACGACCTCACAACCTGTATCCAAACCTTTTACTGATGTGGTTTTATCTATAAACGATCAGGGTAAGAGCAATGTTGTGCCTAAGACATTGTTGATGCCACTCAATGATAGCGTGCCTATCGAGACACCCAAAAACACTGTCACTGCTGCAAAAAAGCCTAATTTACCAAGTGTTTCTGCAAGCACTGCCGAACCACTAACCCTCAAAAAAGGCATGCCGCCACCATTAATATCAGCGCCTAGTTCATCAACGACTGAACTAATAGCCTCTAAACTACCAGCGCCTAATATGCAGTTGCCTGCAGTGGCCTCTACATCGCAAGGAAGTGATCTTACTAATGCTCCTAGTCGCTTAGATAATGGTCGCTTGGGTGCTGCTAATACAAGTGAAACAGCCACTAATAGTAATAGCAATGATATAGACTCTAGTGATGTAGCTAACAATACCCCGGCTACTAAAGCCGCTGCGCCTGCTTTAGACTTTGACATCTTAAACATACAAGTCACCCGCCAAATACAACCACGTGGTAAATCAGATGCTGGAATGATGATCACTGATTCGAAAATACCAGCGATCGATAATGATGAAACAAACGCATCAAAGCCTAGCCTTGACACGAACAACACAACAGCACCAAGCAGTAATATACCTGCTGACACTGCTATGCCTGCTGCACCTAATGGCGCTAGCAGTGCTACTAGCAACACGGCTACAGCTGCTACTGCCCAATATCAAGTACAGCGTAACGATAGCCTATGGATTATCGCTCAGCAAATAGCAGAAGAAAACAACCTAGATGTTTCAACTGTAATGAAACAAATTCAAGCACAAAATCCTAACGCTTTTATCAATAAAGATGCTGACCAACTAAAAGCAGATGCTAAACTTAGCTTACCAAGATATGATGTCATACCATCACAACAAAAGTTAGAAGCAGCCATTAAAGCACAAAGACAACATAGCCGCAGAGCCAATACTCCTGTGGTAAAAAAGAAAACTAAACCAACTGCTAATAAATCACCTAAAAAATCACAAGCAACGACACAAAACAAAAAACCAATGATTACTAAGACACAAACCTTACCAAAAGCACAGTTTTCTGTGCTAGCCCCTGGTCATAATGGCAGTGCAGATGGTACTCAAACGAAATCTACTGCGGCAACAGGTAATGGTCTAAGCACAGATATATTAGCAACACTGAAAGCATCTAGACAAAGCGTAGCATCACAAGCACAGCGCTTGTCAAAAACCAGTAGTGCACTGGAAAGCTATACTCAAAAGATACAACTACAAAACCAAAAGCTGGCTGAGCTGCAAGCTCGTCTCAAAAAATTACGCAATCAATAATTGCCTGAATAATCAATGCAATACGCCGTGATCATAGGCGTGGGAGTAACTATGGACAATATGCTATATATCATCGTCGGATTGGTACTTATTTTATTAGGGGCTGGTTTAGTATTGCGCAAACAGAAAGCGCAAAAACCATCAGAACTACAACAAGACAAATCAGGAAAAACCACGGCCACACCCGCGCCAATACCTGCAACAAATGTTGAAGGTACTACCGAAAGCCGTGAAGATGATCATAAATTCGACCATATTGAGGCCGCTCAGCGCTTTATAGACCAACAGCGTTATGACAAAGCAATTGAAGCATTGGATCGAGGCCTAAGCGAAGAGCCAGACAATAGTCAGCTAACCCTTAAGCTACTCAGCATATATGCGACCATCAATCAGCCAGAAAACTTTGATAAAGTTTACAATATTATCAAAACACAGAACGACCCAAATAGCATTGAGATAGCCGATGAGCTAAAAATGTTATTTTTAGAAGAGCGAAGTCAAGTCGCAGCACAAGAAGCGCCAGTAGAAGACAATACTGATTTTGACAGTATTGATTTTGACTTATCACCGAGCCAAGATGATAGTTTGAGTGACGAGTCTATTGTTAATCCAGTACCATCAACAGACTCTCCTAAAACCACTACTAGCGACCATACAAATGACAGTTTTGATCTGACGCTTAGTGACTTAGAAAGTGATTTCGAAGAAACTGCTGCGACCCGTACGACACCTGTCACACCAGAAACGATAGAAGACGAAAGCAACCCTACCGATACTTCAAACGAAGATAGTGACCTTGCAGATTTCAACTTTAACTTTGACTCAACTGAAGAAACCAGCGCACAGGCAGAAACACCCAATAGTGCTACTGAAGAGATGGCATCAGACAATGAAGATTTTGTTTTAGATTTTGATGATTTAGTAAGTGATACTGACCAAGACACTGATGAAACCATTGTTGAAGAACTGATTGTCGATAACGAAGATGACTTGACTGACTCTTCAAACGATATCGAAACGGTATTAGAAAGCGAAGAGCTTACATTTGAAGAAAATAGCGATAACTTTGTTATTCAAGACAGTATTTTAGAAGAAGTCAGTACTGGCGAAACTTCTAATGAAGTAGACAATCTTGAAGATATTAGCTTTGACGAAGCTCTTACTGAAGAAGCTCTTGCTGAAGAAGCTCTTGCTGAAGAAGCTCTTGCTGAAGAAGCTCTTGCTGAAGAAGCTCTTGCTGAAGAAGCTCCTACTGAAGAGTCTGGCCTCGCACCAGCAGCACCATTATTGTTCAACGATAATATCTTAGAGAACAATGATTTAGCAGATGATAACGCTATTATAGATTCTGTAACAGCTGAAACTCCAGTCGAAGCTGAGGCTAAAGATGCTGTTGAAGCAGAAGACGGTTTCTCATTACGTTTTGCAGAAAATTTTGACTTTGTAAAATCGTTAGATAGCAATCAAGTTACTTTGGACTTAGCTAACCAATACCTACAGCTTGGAGAGTACGATAGTGCTAAACGCTTGCTCAATGAAGTCATAGCTCAAGGCAATAGCGAACAACAAAGCCAAGCGCAGCTATTACTTGAACGCACAGCATAATCAATAATTTGTTCTATCATCAGCAAGTATTCTACTTATCATAGAGTACTTGCTGATTTTTTTTGCATTAAACCTTAATATTTAATTATTATAGTCAAAGAACTTTGAAGTCGATACAAGGCAACCGACTGCAGATTGTACAAGTAGTACATCTAACAAGGCTAACACTGTAGCGATTTAGTAATTCGCTGACTATATACTAATACAATGCTATCTTCTACTATGACAATGACTATATCTAGCCCTATTCAACTGATTTATGCTGGCGGTACTTTTGGTTGCTACGGCCGACCTTTAACACCTTTAGCAGCAGATGTTTTTTTGCCAACATTGCAGAAGTTAATGCTTAATCAAGATAGTGCAACCAAGCTCCTGAGTATCTCTTGGCTAGATAATGCATTGATCAAAGACAGTAGCCAACTCACCCCAAGCGATTTTGTCCATTTTTATCATCTATTACTGACTGCTTATACACAAGGTAGTAGACGCTTTGTGTTGATCACTGGTACAGATACTCTGAGTTATTTGGGAGCGTTTTTGGCAGAAGCATTTGCAGGTAGTGATATTTGTGTAGTCCTGACTGCTAGTATGCGCCCCCTATTGGACAGTGATGTTTTACATTCTTATACTATAGATACTCAGAGTGATGCACGGGACAACCTTCATAATTCACTAAAACTGGCAGCAGCAGGTGAATCAGGTGTCAAAGTTTGTTTTGGCGGTGAATCCTGGCCTGCACAAACCGTACAAAAAATTCATAGTCATGACCTGATGGCATTTACGGGTCATTCTCGAGCCGCATATCCTGCTAATAGCTATATAAAAACCCTATCAGATACACGGCGAAATCACTGGCTTGATGACCAGAATGCATTATTTACTAGTATTCAAACTCGTGCTGAGCACACTCGCATCCATGCACTTTATTGTCTACCTAATGACACCGATGTCATCAATAATCAGCTACAAGCACTCTTATCACAGCCACCAGCTGGTATTATTCTATTAGGATTTGGCGCTGGTAATGTTCCTTATTCTGTAGCATTAGCAGAAACATTAGAGCAGATTCATAAAATAGGACATATGGTGATATCTGCCAGTCAATGCCCATTTGGTGGGGTAAGTGACAGCTATGCAGCAGGTAGTTGGCAGTATGAGCATCATGTCATTGCAGGTGGGCGTTTGACCATTCCAGCGATATATGCTCGATTACTATGGCTATTATTGCGCTATGATACACCTGCAAGACGCAAGCAGCGTTGGTTGAATAATATCAGCCAGACTGGCACAAGTATTAAAAAACGATAATTAACTCTCAATTACCTTTAACTTTATAAGTTTAAAAATCATAATGTCTGAAACCAAGAACTCCGAATCTGAACGTTTGCCAATATATACTCTAGCAATTGCTATTGAATTCTTAGGCACACATTATCATGGCTGGCAGCGGCAACGAGAAGTGATGGGTGTACAAGAAGCACTCGAAACCGCGATTGGTAAAGTTGCTAACGAATCAGTAGAAGTCATCGCCGCTGGGCGTACGGATGCAAGCGTCCATGCCAGTAATATGATTGCTCATTTTACCACTCATGCCTACCGACCAACACATAACTGGCTACGCGGTGTGAATAGTTTACTACCTGACGATATTGCATTACGTTGGGTTCAACCAATGCCTGCTGATTTTCACGCCCGATTCGGTGCTATTGCCCGTCGCTATCGTTATATCACGCTCAACCAACCACAGCGCCCTGCGATACTCAATCATCAGGTCACGCATATCTATGAGACACTTGACTTAGCAGCCATGCAACTGGCGGCGGCCGATATCGTTGGCACCCATGATTTTAGTAGCTACCGTGCTGCTGCTTGTCAATCCAATCAGCCCGTACGCACTATCAGTCATGCCAAGCTCTTTAAACACGGTCAGTTTATCGTTTTTGATATTCAAGCGGATGGATTTTTGCATCATATGGTTCGAAACTTAATGGGCACCTTATATGCCATAGGCAGACATGAGTTGGCACCCACAGATTTTCTGAACATCTTGCACAAGAAAGACCGTACGATTGCACCACCTACCGCCTCTGGTGATGGCTTATATTTTATCAATGCTTATTACCCTGAACACTTTCAACAGCTGCTACCCAATGCACCTCTAACGCCTGTTTGGCTAAACTTACCTGACTAGAGCGTGTCTATAATCTAAATAACCAGTGTTAAATAGACTAAACTCATAGAAATTAGCATACATATCACTTACAGACTGTCAAGTCAAAACCAGGTTCCGTATTGCTTTAATCAGTCAACTTGCGTATAATACGGGCTTATTTTTAATTGATTGATACAAATTATGGCAAAAGACGATATTATCGAATTTGAAGGCGAAGTTATTGACACCCTTCCTAACACCTTGTTTAAAGTTCGTTTAGAAAACGGACACGAAATTATTGCGCACATCTCTGGTAAAATGCGTAAACATTATATTCGCATCTTGACTGGTGATAAAGTTAAGGTCGAAATGACGCCTTATGACTTATCTAAAGGTCGCATTACTTATCGTGGCAAAAACTAATTTCTTATCAACTAAAGTGGTTATAAAAGCATTTATATAAATACAGCCAGTTGTCTAATGACACTTTTTTTATCACTGGCATAAATGTTTGAGTGGTTTGACTGATAATAATAATGAAAATGCTAAGCTACTCATTATTGCCTATCAATATTTTAGTTGTTTGATGTTTGTTTTCACCATAAAAATACCGCTAAAACAGCGGTATTTTTTTTGGTTTTTATCATATTAAGCTTAAACATCAAAGTAGCAAAGAAAATGAGCTTAAGTGCTGTATATTCTTAAGTGCTATATATCCTCAAATACTGCATATTGTAGACCTATCAGATTTAATACTGCTCATTATGCTTTTTTGGGATTGGTATAAACTTTCATAGCTAAGCTTTAGGTTACAGTTAATGATCTACTTAAATTCGACTGTAGCATCATCCTTAATAACACCCAGCAGTGCCAATGCATCCCAGTTAGTTAGACGTATACAACCCGCTGATGCTTGACGACTAATACGATCAGGGTCTGGTGAACCATGTATTCCATAAGAAGGTTTACTCAACCCAATCCATACTGAACCAACTGGGTTATTGGGACCAGGTGGCAAAATGAAACTGCTATCATTAGCAGTATAAGTATAATTAGGCTCATGAACTTTTACTGCTACCGTATGTGTGCCAGTTGGTGACGGCGTTGCTGTACTACCTACCGTCGTCGGATAACTCGCAATTAAAGTGTCTGCATCATCATAAACATATAGCGTTTCAGTATCTTTATCAGCGACCACTCGACTAACAGTTTTGGTATTGGGGTTACCAGGATTATAGACAGTTAATGGTCTCTCCAGCAACGAAACTAGCTTTAGGGTTGAGCTCCTTTAAATACCTCTCACTCATATGAAACTTTTCTGCAAAAGCTTCGGTCATGCTTTCATAGTACAGACCTTCTAGCTTAGCTTTAGCCTCTGTACTGACTGGTATATTCGTCGTTTTGATATCGGAATCTGCATCACTGAGCTGATAATTGACCAGTACTGGTTGTTTCATCAGCTGATCATTTCTAGTCAATGCTTGCCAAGTTTCGCTATTCAGCGTTCCCGTAACGGTCAATCCTCTAGCTTTCTGAAATGCTTGCATGGCTTTGCGAGTGTTTTTCCCCCAGTATCCATCGACATGACCCACACCATGATGATGCCAGTTCAGTAGCGCTTGCAACTTGGTGGCTATATGACGGTCTATTTTGCTCCCTTCTTTCCAAGTTGCATTATTAACTTTCTGCGCAACGTCTGATAGGTTATCTGTCGTATATTTTATCGTAGGCAAGAGCTTATTCAGTGACGTTGCGGTCTGACTATCGCTTGTTAATTTTTGACTAACACCATTTGTTACAGGGCTGATATCTTTATAAGTTTTACTGCTTTGCTCCGCATTGCCTTGCACCGCATTATTGATATCGGTATTGTTCATTGGCGCTGCAATGCTTTGTCCCATCAACGCGACTGTAGAAAAACCAATGATTGCTATCGCCATGCTCACACTTTTTAATTGATACATCATACGCTCCTAATTTTTCAGAAAATATTTTGCTCAAATTTTTATTATGAATAAATAATTATTGTTAGGGCGTGTCCTCATTTTAAAAATGGTGATAAAAATGAGATAAATTGCCGTCAAACAAGGAAAATAGAGCAGATAATATCGAGATATTAGTCAGCTATTTGACGCCGTTTGGCAAGATTTAGCTATTTTTAACCCATTTAGATAACTATCGATTGAATTGAGGACATGCCCTAGTTCATATATTTTTCTTCAGTGTTTAATGGTTTCATATTTCTTTATAGGCATATAACAACTTTATGTTAATGTGAGCCTTACCCGATAGCACCTGTGTTAAAACAAGTACTTTTTTACAACTAAGTGGGTGAGTATGTTAAAGCTAATAACTCATTTTATAGACACAAAAAACCCATAATTTGCTTAGAAAATTATGGGTTTATGACAATAAGAGTTGGTAAGTTCAGATAAGATAAAGATAAAGATAAAAAGAAATTTCGAGAGATATTACAAAGGCACTAATTAGATCAGCTTAGCCAATACCGCTTGCCCCATCTCTTGACAGCCTACCTGTGTCAGTCCTGCTTCACTCTTGTCTAAGATATCAACAGTACGTAGACCATCATCAAGCACGTCACTAACCGCTTGTTCAATAGCCTGCGCAGCCTCTTCTTGCTTAAAGGTATAACGTAGCATCATCGCAACAGACAAAATCGTCGCCAATGGGTTGGCTTTATCTTGTCCTGCGATATCTGGCGCTGAACCATGGCATGGCTCATACATACCCTTGCCTGCTTCGTCGAGGCTAGCAGATGGCAACATACCGATAGATCCTGTCAACATCGCTGCTTCATCGGATAGAATATCACCAAACATATTGCCCGTTACCATAACATCGAACTGCTTAGGGTCTTTTATCAGCTGCATACAAGCATTGTCAGCGTACATGTGTGACAGCGCCACGTCGCTATAATCCGATTGTTGCATTTCAATCATAGTCTGCTTCCACAGCTCAGTGACTTCTAATACATTGGCCTTATCTACTGAACAAACCTTTGCCGCTGTACCTGCTGCCTGCGCGCGTGTCTTGGCCAATTCAAAAGCTACCTTACCGATACGCTGAATTTCACTTGTACTATACACCATGGTGTTATAGCCTTGCTGCTCGCCATTATCTAATGTACGAATACCACGTGGCTCACCAAAATAGATGCCGCCAGTCAGCTCACGAACAATCAGAAGATCCAAGCCTGAAATAATTTCGGGCTTAATACTAGACGCATTGGCAAGCTGCGGATAAAGCTTTGCTACACGTAAATTAGCAAACAAACCAAGCTCACCACGGATTTTCAGTAAACCACGCTCCGGACGTTTACTACGCTCAATACCGTCCCACTTAGGTCCACCAACAGCGCCTAGCAGTACAGCATCTGCTGCACGTGCACTCGCCAAAGTTTCATCTGGTAAAGGTTCGCCAGTTGCATCAATAGCTACGCCACCAATCAATCCAGACTCAAGTGTCAAATCTAACGAAAACTTCTTATTGACAGCATCAAGCACATCAATGGCTTGAGTCATAATTTCAGGGCCAATACCATCGCCCGCTAATGTTAAAATCGTTGCCATACTGATCCTTTAGAATAGGTTTTATTCGTTACTACGGTAAGTTAACGCTTAATACATATTAAGACGCTATTTTATT
>NZ_JBQSVP010000066.1:0-16037 GCF_052376345.1 Psychrobacter sp. AOP5-GZ1-6
AGCTTAAATGTTATTTGTTACTCAGTTATGCGCCGCTGTTAGCTTCTTATAAGTGCCTTGTAAGCAAAAATCTAGAATTTGCATACTCTCATATTAATACTAATACAGTTGCGTACGGTCATTGATATTATGCTGACCAAATGAGAAACGCTGCTGCAAGTCTGCCAGTAATGACTCAACTTTTACATTGTTACCTAGGCCTTGATAAGCGCGAAGTAGTAAAGCCCCTGAGCGTAAGGTTGGCAGTACATCATAAGGTGTCTGCAGGTAGTTGATAACTTGTTGGTAGTTTTCGTTGGCCAGCGCATCGCTTGCTAGGACGTTGAGTGCTTGTAGATGCAGCTCATTGTCATAACGTGGGTCATCATAGCGAATTTGAATGATAGCTGTTGCTAGCTTGAGACCTTGCTCAGAACTGTTTTGATTGGCCAATAATAGCTGAGCATAGCTGAGCTGATACGATAAATTACTAGGATCCAATGCTTGCAAGTGATTGAGCAGTGTGCGCTTAACGACGTAATCATCTTTGTCGTCTAGCAGTTGGATACGGGCAAATAGTAACATCTCATTATTAGGAGATTGACGAGCGGCTTGCGTTAACAGACGCAGGGCATCGTCAGATTTATTTTGCTGTCGTAAAATATCTGCTTGCATTACGAAGGTATCTGGTGCAAAAACACTGAAATCTTTGCGCAGTTTTTTTAAGGTTGCTATTGCCGCTTCGGTATCGTCATTGAGTAAGTCAAGTGCAACGACTTTCCTACGGGCTTCTAACACTAAATCTTCTTGCATGACGCTATTAAGATAGTATTTAGCCTGTTCAAAGTTATGTTGGCGCTCGGCACTGATACCGAGATAGTAATAAGCTTGATCCAGATAAGCTTGGTTTTTTGCGAGCATATTAAGTAATTGGTCCGCACTATCATACTTTTCGATATCCAAGCTTACCAGCGCCGCTAGCAAGGTGATTTCGGCATCATCATTAAAATGCTCGTGTGCGTCGAGCAATAGCTCCCATGCTTCTTCGCTTTGTTTCAAATCCAGCAAATAGCGAATTTCATACAGATATAAGCTTTTACTGTCTGGATTGCGCAAGCGTGCTTGACTGACGTAGTTAACAACCGTTTCAGCGGTTACGATTTTGCGCAATATGTCAGCCTTCAGTGTGATAAAAGGTACGTAATCCGGTTGGTGTTCTAAAGCACGGTTGATATGGATAATGGCACTTTCAGGCTCATTAAACTGGTAAAGCAAACCGGCTTTTAACACGGAGAGTGAAGCATTTTGTTCGCTATCAAGTGGTTGCAGTGCCGCGAGTAGTTCACGTTTGTCTTGATCGTTATTGGGATAAATACCGATAAGAATTTCGCTGAGATCTGCTCGAGGATCATAACGTAAAATACGGTTTAAGGTTTCGCCAGCGAGTAGGTAGTCGTGGGCGCGTAGGGCTAAATGCGCCACATAAAACCAAGCGGGCACGTGATCAGGGTTTTGATCTTGCCATGTTTTGGCAAACTGCAATGAGTCTTCAATTCTTTCATTACGCAAAGACAAACTAAGTGCTCGCTCAAATACTGCAGTCGCGTCTTCTTTAAAAGATTGCTGCTTATAAATAGCTATTGCGCGTTGTTTATCATCACGATCGGCTGCAAACTCGGCATCTAATAGTGCATATAAACTTGGTTCTTGTAGCTCAGGTTGCAATAAGGTTGTGGGCGCTAAACTGTTTATGTTTTCTATGGTCTGTATATTTTTAAGATTCGACACAGTTTCGTTTTTTACAGCAACCGATGTGGTGGTTGTGTTGGCGTCTTCGGGCAATAGCACATATTGGCTGGCATACACAGACGAAGACCCGAGGCATAAGCAAACGGCCAACGATAGTGTTAGCTTATAACGTTGGCACAGACGTTCAATAATGCCATGCCATAAAGCACGAAGGTCAAATTGGTCGTCATGTGCAAGTTTTGATTGAAATAATGACCCAAAGAAAATCATAGATAACCGTGTTTGCCCATTGTGTACCTATGCTGATAAGAAAATTATCTTGTCAGCGCTGCAGACTAATTGTTGGTAATGAGTACCGATGATAAACATTATAAGAGTAGATGGATGTTATAAACAATAGTGGCCGTGTTACTCAAATATTGGTAATAGTTTTTCTACTGACTACTGTTTAGCAAAGTATGGCTTTCTGACTATTTATATTGGTTGGCATACTATAGAAATATAACAAGTTAGCGTGGAGGAGGCGAATAGTTTATGTCAGTTTTTATAAACATTTGCTAAAACATAAATATTGGCTTTACCAATCATATGAGTGGTTGATTTGTTACATGTATGCCCAGATACAATCAAATAGCTATCATAGATGGGTGAGTGTTAATTAAAGCCAGCAATAATGATATAATGAGCGATTTTTAGGGTACTCCTTTCAACGTTGTCACTCAAAACTGTCTTTTCAAAATAATAAGATAGTGGGGCTGGCAGGTGAGCGTCATTTTTATGGTCTATCAATAATGAGATTAGTGGTTATCGGAGTCAATCACAAAACTGCACCAGTCGCTCTAAGAGAGCGCTTGGCGCTAGTAGGTGACGATGTGAATGTCGCGCTCAAACAGTTAGAAGCATTAACAGATGGTAGCGTAATCGTTTCCACCTGTAACCGAACTGAGATTTACGCACTAGTACCACAAACTCTGGCCACTTCAAAACCGGCATCACAAAGCTCAGTCTCACAAAAATCAGCCTCGCAAGTGTTGGTTTCCCCTTCCGCAGGTGCGCAAGTAGCAAATCCTGCTATAGCACCAGTTTCTAATAACGCCTTTAGTAGCAGTGCCACGTTGTCTTCTGCTGCTATCAGTGCTCATATTATCAAAATTAAAACATGGTTGGCTACTTTTAAGCAATTGTCTCTTACTGAGGTTGACCCATACCTTTATGTGCATCGTGATACTCACGCATTGACTCATTGGCTCCGCGTCGCTGCAGGGTTAGATTCTATGATATTGGGTGAGCCGCAGATACTGGGTCAAATCAAGCGCTCAGTACACCTTGCACAAGAGGAAAACACACTGAGTAATCAGCTTGGTTGGGTCGTCGACCAAGTGTTTGCTGCTGCGAAGCGAGTGCGTAACGAGACCAAAGTAGGTACCCAAGCGGTCTCGCTTAGCTATGCAGCCGCCAAGTTGGTCACACAAATATTTGATGACTTACCTAGTCGTACTTTACTGGTCGTTGCCGCAGGGGAGATGAATCGACTGGTAGCCACGCATATCGCAGGTCTTGGCGTTGGGCGTGTTATTATCTGCAACCGCAATCCTGAGCGGGCGGAAGCATTGGCGGCGGAATTGCGCAATCCTAATCGCCGTGTGGAAGTCCGAACCCTACAAGAGCTGCCGCAAGTATTGGCGGATGCTGATATTGTCAGTAGTTGTAGTGGTAGTATGGATTTGTTAATTGATAAAACCATGACTGTGCAGGCGCTAAAGCGTCGTCGTTATCAGCCTATGTTGATGATTGACTTGGCTGTACCACGAGATATCGACTCGACCATTAGCCGTATCGATGATATTTATTTGTATTCTGTCGATGACCTGCAGCATGTCATTGCGGGTAACATCGAGCAGCGCAGGCAAGCAGCTGTAGATGCGGAGTTACTGGTCAGTCAGTTGGTCGTTGAGATGGATCGTCGCTTTCAAGTGCGCCAAGTCGGTAAAGATATTGAGCAGTATCGATCGTGTACGCAAGGTCAGGTAGATAAGCTATTACATGAGTCCTTAGCTCAATTGCAGCAAAACAATGCCACTCCCGAAGCAATCATCACTGAGCTGTCACGCCGTCTGACTCAGACATTGACACACGCACCATCGAAGCTGATGCGCAAGGCTGCCCGAGAGGGTGATAGTGAGCTGCTGGATTTTGTGGTGTCGGGACTACAAGATGCGCATCGCAGTCATCGATAGCCGCTATTTATTGATCAGGTAACTTATCAAAACCTCTTGATATGAGCTGGCGCAAGTCATCGCATAAACATATCGTTGTCAACCTACATTATCAGTGCTAATATCAAGCTGTTATGAGCATATTAAGTGATGATAATATGTCAAAACTTGCTAATGGTCATGTGCTAGAAGTTTTAGTGCCAGCTAGATCTCTACCTGTTCATCTCATTAATACCCCATAACTCTCGTTATCAATCTACCACCGTGTAGCATCTATAACGGCGCATCTATCTTTATATAACTTGATTTAAAGTTAATAAAACGAATGCGTAAAAGACATGGTTACCAACGGCAATAGCACTAGGATAAAGTGCTATATCGTCAACCCTGCATCATACTCTCGATTATTACTCGATATTATACCAAATCCAAAAAGCACGATTAGCCGCATCAAACTTGCTTAATCTATCATGCGTAGTACTTCCTCTCGCTACTCTAATTTTTGTGAATGGTAGGCGTATACGATTAATATTGGCTAGAGTTGTTTAGAGAGTGTTTGAATTTTAGTGTCTACTTTTTGATATTTGGATTTTATTTTCTGAATTTTTTTTGTAGCCAATCATTAAGAATTATTAAATTACCTAACAATAAACTAGGAGTGTCCCATGACTGCATTACGCCAAGATATTGATCCAAACGGCTTATTAGAATACTCAGTGGTCTATACTGACCGTGCCCTTAATCACATGTCGAAAGTCTTTCAGCAAGTGATGAATGACTTATCTAGTGAGCTGAAATCAGTGTATAACGCTGATGCTGTTGCTATCGTTCCTGGTTCTGGTACTTCTGGTATGGAGGCCGTAGCACGCCAATTGGCAAATGATGAAGATTGTCTGGTCATCCGTAATGGTTGGTTTAGCTATCGCTGGACGCAAATCTTAGAAAAAGGCAAGATTGCCAAGTCGACCACCGTATTGACTGCGCACCGTGAAGAAGGTGATACGCCAAAACCATTTTCACCTGTTGATATTGATGAAGCGGTTGCTAAGATTAAAGCAGAAAAGCCAGCAGTCGTATTTGCCCCACACGTTGAAACCTCATCAGGTATTATTCTGTCAGCGGATTATATTAAAGCATTAAGTGCTGCCGTGCATAGCGTAGGCGGTTTATTGGTCATTGACTGTATCGCGTCAGGTTGTGTCTGGTTGGATATGCAAGCTTTAGGTATCGATGTTCTTATTAGCGCGCCACAAAAAGGTTGGAGTAGTACGCCGTGTGCTGGTTTGGTCATGTTAAGCGATGCTGCTGTCAAAAAAGTAGACAGCACGGAGTCTGATAGCTTTAGCCTAGACTTGAAGCAGTGGTTAAATATAATGCGTGCCTATGAGAACGGTGGCCATGCTTATCATGCGACCATGCCAACGGACAGCTTGCGTCAGTTCCGCGATACTATTTTAGAAGCCAAAAAAGTTGGTTTTGATACATTGTGTGATGCGCAGTGGGAACTGGGCAATCGTATTCGTCAAGTCTTTGCCGACAAAGGTATCGAAAGCGTGGCGGCGAAGGGATTTGAAGCGCCAGGTGTTGTCGTGGTTTATACCGACCGTGATGATATGCATAAAGGTAGTGCGTTTGCAGCAGCAGGTATGCAGATTGCGTCTGGTGTACCACTTAAAGTGGGTGAGCCTGATAATTTTAAGACCTTCCGCTTGGGCTTATTCGGTCTAGACAAATTAACTGATGTTGATGGTGCGGTTTCGCGTTTTGAGTCAGTACTTGATGAAGTATTGGCTGAATAGTAAGTAAGTTTTTTAGGTTATACCAATCCCAAAAAATACGATTAGCGGTGTCAAACTTGTTTAGTCTACAGTGAGTAGCACTTGCACTCGTTTTCCTTGCTACTCTAATTTTTGTGCATGGTATTAGATAGGTTTTTTAGAATAAAAGAGTACTGAGCCACAGCATTATGCTAGGTTCGGTATTTTTTGGCTTTTTATTATATTTTATAATATAATGTATTTATATAAATTAATTATTGAAGTCTGTTTCTAATAAACATAAGACTGGGTAAACAATATGAATATACAGATAGACTGGCAAGCATTTACGCCAATTTCCTTGGTAGGTGGTCTAATACTAGGTGTGGCAACGGTCATATTGCTGCTCGGTATCGGACGTATTGCAGGCATTAGCGGTATTTTTTCTAGCTTGTTGAAGCCCAAGCGCGTAGAGATGTGGCAAGTGCTATTTATCGTAGGTCTCATCGTCTCGCCAATCTTATATAGCATCGTCAAACCGTTGCCTGAGGTGGCAATCAGCAGCTCTTTGCCATTATTAATTGGTGCAGGGTTGTTGGTTGGGTTCGGGACACGTTTGGGATCTGGCTGTACTAGTGGCCACGGTATCTGTGGTAATGCGCGCTTGTCTCCACGTTCGATGGCAGCAACGGCGACTTTTATGTTTTTTGGTATTGTGACGGTTTATATCGGTCGGCAGATTTTAGGCTTGATTTAGAAAAGGCAAAGACCGTATTTAGCTGTATTGATAAGAAGCTGTATTGATAAGAAATAATAGCGAGAAACGACAATGTTAAAAAATTTGATTGGATTAGTGGCAGGGTTGCTGTTTGGCTTTGGATTGCTAATATCTGGTATGACTGATCCTGTGAAAGTACAAGGGTTTCTAGATATCTTTGGTGCATGGGATATCTCCCTTGCATTGGTTATGGGCGGTGGATTAATCGTGGCAATCGTTGGTGTGCAACTTGCCAAGCGCCAACAGACTAGCTGGATCGGTACAATGATAGAACTGCCGAGCAAAACGGTGATTAATAAAAAGCTCCTCATCGGCGCGATGCTGTTTGGTATCGGTTGGGGTTTGGTGGGTATCTGCCCAGGACCAGGTATTGTGCTGCTTGGCACAGGGCAATGGCAGGCTTATGTCTTTATCCCCGCCATGATCATCGGTATGTTGATTTATCAATGGCTTGAGCCCAAACTGGGCTGATAGATGAGTTCTCTATAAACTAGCGCTCAAACAGCCTCGCTTAGTCTACTATTTGGAGTGCTTTTACTTGGCTTCTTTATCTCCAAATTATATTGAACCAATTACAGTATAAATAGGTTAGGGCGTGTTGAACATTCAAATGTGGTGCTGGCAGTGACTATTTTTTAGACAATATGCAGTGAAATTTTTGATGCCTAGTCATTCTAGGTTAAACAATTTCGCCATATATTGGCAAAAAAGAGTACTGCCCCAAAGGGCTGATGCTAAAATCACCCCAAACGTTGTTGCAAGCCTAGCTAAGATCTCGATATTATCGTCGGTTTGCGCCTAGTTTGGTGCAATTTTAGCGATCAGCAGTCCTAACATTTGAATGTTCAACACGCCCTAGTGTTCGCAAAAAAGGTCAGCTATATATAGCTGACCTTTTTATGAGTTGTAATTTAATAAATTACCGCTTTATTGAGCGCTAGCCGTGACTTTTGGTGTTTCGTGTGCCAATGATTTGGCTGCATGGCGCAGTTCAAATTTTTGTACTTTACCAGTACTGGTCTTTGGTATTTCAGCAAAGATAATATATTTTGGTACTTTAAAGCTTGCTAAATGTTGCTTGCAATGTTCCATCACGGTGTCGCGTTGTAAAGTATTGCCTGCATGAATTTCAATAAAGGCAACGGGTACTTCACCCCATTTATCATGTGGTGCGGCAACGACGGCACAGCTTTCAATTTCAGGCATTTTATACAGAACATTTTCGACTTCGATACTAGAGATGTTTTCACCGCCTGAGATGATGATGTCTTTAAGCCTGTCCATGATTTTGATGTAGCCATCAGGGTATTTGACACCCAAGTCACCCGTACGAAACCAGCCATCAGCAAAGGCATCTTCGGTGGCTTTACGGCTTTTAAGATAACCTTTCATCACCATATTACCACGCAGTGCTAGCTCGCCCATCTCTTCACCATTGGCTGTGACGGGCTCAGTGGTACCTTGTTTGAACACTTCAAATCCCGTCATGAGGTGAGATATTACCCCTTGGCGTGATTTTTTCTGGGCACGAGCGGCGACATCTATCTCATCCCAGTCTTCTTGCTCTGCACAGACCGTCACTGGCCCATATACTTCTGTGAGGCCATAAACGTGAGAAATATGAAAGCCCATTTTCTCCATTGCCGCTAGCATGGTTTCAGATGGTGGTGCCCCAGCGACCCAGCCATTGACTTGATGGGTAATCGCCTGTTTATATTCAGGTTTGCCGCCTGCAATCATATTATGTACCACAGGTGCTGAACAATAATGGCTGACTTTATACTTAGCAATCAGCTGTAAAATCAAGTCTGCATCTATCCTGCGCAAGCAGACATTGACACCAGCACGCTCTGCAATAGTCCACGGAAAACACCAACCATTACAATGAAACAGTGGTAGCGTCCAGAGATACATCGGATGCTTGGGCATATCCCAATCTAAAATATTAGAGACGGCATTTAGTGTGGCACCACGATGATGGTAGACCACCCCTTTGGGCTTGCCTGTTGTACCAGAGGTATAATTCAGTGCAACCGCGTCCCATTCGTCTAATGGTTTTTCCCAGTTGTCTAAACTGTCAGCGCTAGCAACCAATTCCTCATAGCTCATTTGTCCAAATCGTTCGACCTTGATGGCAGTGTCTGTCGCATGAATGACGATTAAGTTGGGAAAAGTTTCATCGATAATCTCGGCATACTCAGCAAACTCACTGTCTAAAATGAGAACTTTAGCCTCTGAGTGCTGCAGACAAAAGGTGAGGGCATTGATGTCGAGTCGGGTATTTAAAGTACAGAGCACGCCACCTGACATGGGTACGCCAAAGGCACATTCGATCATCGCTGGCGTATTCGGCATCATTACTGCCACCGTATCATTTTTATCAACCCCCAGTTTGCGTAGTCCATCAGCTAACTGCCTGCAACGATCATAGGTCTGTTGCCATGTTTGAGTAAGGTTGTTGTGTTCTAGATCGTCGTAGATGATGGCAGTCTTGTCAGGGTACACCTGCGCACTGCGAATAATGAAGTCAATAGGGGTTAGTGGTTGATGGTTGGCCGCATTTTTGCCAAGACCAGTGTGGAAGTCTGTCATGAAGATAATCCTTTATCCTGTTTTTTAAATTCGCTAATATCTTAGTCGCGGTCAGCGCTATGGTCGAAGGACCAAGCCCGTGCTAATTCTAATCGACGGTATCAGCATCTAATGATTATAAACGGTCATAACAGACAATTGTACTGATTTTTTGGTGTTTATTTAACCAGTTACTGTAGAGGTGTCTACTGTCGTTAATATAATGTCCACTCACCAGTCGTTTGTCTGCATAGCTGACAATAATAGCGGTGTGTTAGGATATGAGTCATGTTACGTCCCGCAAGCCATTCATAAGGAAAATGATATGTCAGCCAGCCGCACTGCCACGCCGATTGAAACTGCCAATACCAACCAATACTATCCACATTTATTTGAACCACTCAATTTGGGTTTTACGACGCTTAAAAACCGTATGGTTATGGGTTCTATGCATACAGGACTTGAAGATCGTTTTTATAATTACGGCAAGTTGGCAGCATATTTCGAAGAGCGTGCAAAAGGCGGCGTGGCGATGATGATTACAGGTGGTATCTCACCCAATCGCGAGGGGTGGTTGCTCCCTGCGGGTGGTACCATGAACACCAAAGCCGACGTTATGAACCATCAACGTGTGACCCGTGCGGCTCATAAGCACGACAGCAAAATCATTATGCAAATCTTGCATAGCGGGCGTTACGGTTATCATCCTTTTGTACTGTCATCAAGTCCGATTAAATCGCCAATCTCACCATTTAAACCGCGCAAGATGAGTATTAAAAACATCGAGCAGACGGTAAAAGACTACGCTCGTTCAGCCAAGCTTGCCAAGCAAGCAGGGTATGACGGTGTCGAAATCATGGGCTCAGAAGGGTACTTGCTCAACCAGTTTTTATCGCGTCATGTGAATCAGCGTGAAGACATTTACGGCGGTGATATCCACGGCCGTATGAAGTTCGCTGTTGATGTGGTCAAAGCGGTTCGTGCCGCTGCCGGTGAAGATTTTATTATTCTATTCCGTCTGTCAGTGATTGATTTGGTCAAAGACGGTAACGTCATGGACGAAGTCGTCACCGTGGCAAAAGCGCTAGAAGAAGCAGGCGTGACCATCATGAACACTGGCATTGGCTGGCATGAAGCGCGTGTTCCGACCATTGTCACGAGCGTACCACGGGCAGCCTTTGTTGATTTTACCGCTGAAATCAAAAAGCATATTAATATCCCAATGATGGCGGCCAACCGCATCAATATGCCAGAAACAGCGGAAGACATCGTCGCTAAAGGTCAAGCTGATATGATTCAAATGGCGCGTCCATTCTTAGCTGATGCCCATTGGGTCAATAAAGCTAAAAATGGTCAAGCGGACCGTATTAATACTTGTATCGCCTGTAACCAAGCCTGCCTCGATCACACGTTCGAAAACAAACGCTCAACGTGTCTGGTCAATCCTCAAGCTTGTCATGAAACTGAACTGGTCTATAAAAAAGTTAAAAAACCTAAAAAGGTAGCGGTTATCGGTGGCGGTGTCGCAGGTATGTCAGCGGCACATGTGGCAGCGCTGCGTGGTCATGAAGTGACATTGTTCGAAGCTAAAGATGTCTTGGGCGGTCAGTTCAACTATGCCAAAGTCATCCCTGGTAAAGAAGAGTTCTTTGAGACCATTCGCTACTATATCAATGAGCTTGAGCATTTAGGTGTTGAGATTCAACTCAATACTAAGGTTGATAAAGCCATGATCGAACAAGCCAAGTTTCATCACGTCATCGTGGCAACAGGTGTCGTGCCTAGAAGCCTAGAAGGTAAATTAGAGGGTGCTGAGTTACCACAAGTGATGAGTTATGCTGAGCTGCTCTCTGGCGAGAAATCAGTTGGCAATACTGTAGCTGTCATCGGTGCTGGTGGTATTGGTTTTGATGTCAGTGAATATCTAACCGCTAATCATGGCCAGTCGCTGGATGAAATTGGCCCTGATGCGCTAAAAGATCCAAGCTATCGCACCACACCGCAGTCTATTAGTGAGTGGCGTGAAGAGTGGGGCGTGACCAATGATGTCAATTATCAAACGGATGGTGGTTTGGTTAAGCCTGAAGCCATTAAACCTGTTCGCCAAGTTTACCTCATGCAGCGTAGCAAAGGCCGCTTGGGTAGTGGATTGAATAAAACCTCTGGTTGGGTGCATCGTGCGCATATCAAATCACACGGCGTCATCCAAGTCGCGGGTGTGCAGTATGACAAAATCACCAACGAAGGTATTTGGGTCACCAACAGTCAAGGTCAAAGCCAGTTATTACGTGTTGATAGCGTTGTCGTCTGTGCTGGTCAAGAGTCTGTTGTTGAGCTGATGCCAAATGTCGGTGATGCACCAGATGCGCAGTATCACTTAATCGGCGGTGCTAAGCTAGCAGCTGAGCTAGATGCCAAACGTGCGATTCGTGATGGGGCTGAGGTTGCGGTTGGGATATAAATATTAGATCAAAACATAAAGGTGGCGAGGTTGTTTACCTTGCTGCCTTTTTTGTATAAAAAACCTGCCGATTTGAAAATGTTCAGCGAAGTCTAATTTTAAATTAGCAAACCTAACTCACCCCACGTTTCAACACAATCCCGTCAAAATACCCTCGCATACCGCAGTGCAGTTTTCTATATTGGTCGTCCATGTCTCTTAATAACAATTGATTCTTACCTTGATAAATTGCTGGATATAAACGCAGATCAACGCTTTGATCTGGCTGATCATCGTTTATGACCCAATGATTCTCTGACCATATGGCTTTGCTTTCTCCCAAATCACAGATATGCGCATTGGTAAAAATCAAAACGCCCTCGATAATGGAAAGGTGAGGCTTATTAGCGACACTATGAATTGATACCGTGTTTGTTGCTTCTCCTGTATCTTCCCATTTCTGCGTTTCTGAATTATATATTGAGATTTGAGAGGTTTGAGAAAAATCCCCAAAGGCACTTTTGCTCGGTAAATCAGAACGACTTAGCTCATCTGAAAAACTCCAAGCCACACCGTAATTGGTTTGCTCTTCGATATATTCTTTATACTCGCGTATCAGACATTCTTCACTTTTACAGGTATCACGCTGAAACATGAGCCATGTGCGTTGATTCGCAATAGTTCTATTTTTAAAAGCTGTGCTGTCTTCATAATCAGAAGAAGTAGCAAGATTGCTTTTATATTTTTTTGCCATTGTGTCATCAAGCTTAGAAAGCTCAGGACTTTTGCAAATGGTTTTTTCTACCCAAGTAGCAGCTTTGTTGCAATCAAAACTTGCTGCATTTGCAGGCGTAGATAGTAGGCAAGTACCCAAAATACTTAGTATCGCTACGAGTAGATTTTTCATAGTGTTCTCATTGCTAGAAGATGTTTTTGTAAATGGCTTAATATCTAATCTAGAGACTTCCTAACAGCTTTCTTAATAATAGACATAAGTATATCATTATGACTATACAGTATCTTAAAAGAGACATTCATGAGAAAAAACGAATTTCTATTCGGTGATGTGACATTTAAATGGGGTGATAAGTTATCTGATATAAAAGCTCAGCTTCCTGAAAAAGATACGGTAACTCGCTCTTATGAAGAAAGTTATATGCCTAAAATAGTAACTATAAAATTAGCTAAGTTTTGGTCTCTCAACGTTGCTTACTGTCATTTTAGTGCAGCAGATGACGACCGATTGATTGATTCAATATGGATCAATATCCCAGCACAACTATTTAATAGGCAACAGGTTATTAAAAAACTTATAGCGTATTTAGGTCCGGGGTCAAACTATTTCTCTGATAGCCATTACTATAGTGATAATGTAGTAGAGCACTGTGAATGGGCATTTGATAATTGTGTTATTGGCGTTAGCATGTATGGCGGTGTACGAGAGGAAGATAACGAAAAAATTATTGGCTCTTTATCTATATCGTTAAGTGATATAGATCTTTTAGATTCCTTGTACTCAAAGCCTATACGTGAGCTGGAGTCTGAAATGGCTGATCAGGTTGATATGAGTACTATTGAGTCTTTTCAGACAAAGCAAGCACAAAGTATGCCTCGATCAAGAGAAAGAGAGGAGTTCCCAAACCATCCTGCTGCTTTCGTCATCCGAGCATTCGATGGATTACACAAAGAGGCACTGTTTCAAACGCCATTAGCAGTTCAATCAGTTATCACGGAGTCTGAAGTTTGTACGTGGCAATCTACGATAGGTGACTATTATTTATCGAACTACTGGCAAACGGTACAACTAGAGAATGATATTTTTTCTAAGTGGACCAATCTATTACCTACTAAGTCTGCTGGCGTCTGCTATGTTTCGATAGGAGGTTTGCTGATCGTTGATGAAGATAGTCGACCCGAGACCAAGATATTCGTCAGACATATCGAAAAGATCATTAAGTCTAAGATGGAGTATCACGAAGCATATGACTGTTAGGTTACCTAAGTTGATATCTAATAGAACGATCTCTATTCGCTCAAGCTGCCCTCAAGATCACCCAATGTGAGACCCGTTTCTTGAGTGCTGTAGATAGTAATGCCTGTATCGTCGATTTTATCATTCATGACTAATCTACCGATGCGATTGCTGGCTTCTTGGTTGCCTTGATCAGCTGCCTTTTGATACCACTCAAAAGCTGTGTCATAATCTTGCGGCACGCCGTTGCCATTCTCGTAGAGACCACCGATGTTAAGTTGTGCTAAATCTAAACCTTGATCAGCGGCTTTGGTATACCACTCTAAAGCCTTATCATAGTCTTGCGGTACGCTGTAGCCGTTTTCATAAAAAGTGCCAAGATTATTTTGGGCATCAAAGTCTCCATTGTCAGCTGCCAATGTATACCATTCAAAAGCTGTGTCACAGTCTTGCGGCACACCATAACCGTTCTCATAGAGACCACCCATATTAAGTTGTGCTACACCTACCCCTTGATCAGCAGCTTTTTTGTACCATTCAAAAGCTTTATCATAGTTCTGATCTACGCCTTTGCCAAAATAGTATAGTGAGCCTATATTATTTTGATCCTCAAAGTCTCCATTATCAGCTGCTAACAAATACCATTGCATTGCTTTTTCATAGTTTTGATCAATGCCTATGCCGTTTTCGTACATAACACCAAGATTAAATTGAGCATCAGAGTACTTCTGGTTAGCAGCTTTTTGAAACAGTTCAAAAGCTTTATCATAGTTTTGAGGAACCGAGTCGCCCTCATAGTAGGCTAGTCCGAGTTTATATATTTCAGCAGGGGTGCTTTGATTAGATAATATAGGTGTGTTTGAAGACTCCGCTGAACAAGCAGCAGTTATCAAACTACTGGATAGCAGTGTCGTTAGTAGTAAAGGCTGAATTAAAGGTGTGATTCTTTTTTGATACATTAAAACTCCAGTAGAAAATACTATTTAATCGGCTGATTTGGACTCACTTGCTCATACGTTTTACCTTCTGGTACGGGTATGCAATCGACCTCTTTTTGAAATTTATCAACCAACACATGGCGCCAAAATAGATACGTCAGCTGACTCAGCTTCAAAGTCAAGCTTCTCGTTTAGACACTCTATTTTTTCGACTAACTGCTGCTCTTCTTCCTTGCTTAAACGCTGCTCGTTTTTATAATCTATCTTAGAATAACGGTTGAGAGCAAGCGCTACACCATACTCTCTGTCTATTCTATATCTTAAGTAATCTAATTCAACAGTTTTCATGCTTGTCTCTTTTGGCATGTCGTTTATATCACTTGGAGTACATTTACAGATTGTGAATGAAGAACTAATATACGCTAATATTAAAGCGTCTCCTGATTTTACCAATACCCTCGGAGAGGGATAGTAAATGGAGCCTGTACTATATTCGTACCATGCCTTACTATAATTTTTTTTGGTAAAATTTATATCTCCCTTTTTACTAAGCTCGAGTAAAAATTGATAATTTCTTGCTTTTTCATCAGGACTCATGGGTTTCTTCCATTGTTTTACAAAGTGACGTAGAACGGCTTCATTATCTTCACGTTCGTCAACTACTTGCTCTTTTTCTTCTATAGTTTGCTCATTATTTATTTTTGAGCTGTCATGTTTTTCAGTAGGAGCATCACTGGCCTGATCCTGATTAGGATCATTGTTAGCCATGCAAGACGTCAGTAGGATGAGGGTCAACAGAGTGAAAACTTTTTTTTGCATTAGGTTATACCTTTCTGATTATTAGCTTACCTACGTATCGCCTATCAGTCTGCCGATGGAAGGATAGTTGTCACTCAGGTGTATAAGGATAATTAAACTCTTTTTGAAAACTTATAAAATGATCTTTCTTATCGTCTAAACCTCCAATTGAAACTATTAACAATTGCCTATCTAACTTAGAATAAGTAATTTGTTCTAAATTAGGATTATTAGAGTTTAAACATATTTTTTGCCCATCTCTCAAACTGAAATAATTTTTATTCTTGGGTTTAATCTGTATTTTGACATGATCACTTATTTCAGCATTCGGATCCAATATAGCAAGCTCTTCCATTTTAATATAATTAAAAATTATAGGATTTTCCATAACGACGGCAGAACTGAATATTGGCATAAAACATAAATCACCTTTGCTGTTTTTCGATATATCAATACTTCCTTCGATAGGAGGGCTATGCGTAGGATAGTCTTGGAAACATCCAAGAAGACTAGTTGTTGATAGCACGAATATTATTTTAAGTATATTGAATATATAAGAATTCATTACTCGATCTAAACACCTTATTCTACTTTTTCGTATCAATAATAGCATCTAGAAATTCCTTATTACTCAACTAGGTAAGGATAGTCAAATTTTTTGTAAAAAATTATCGAGATTTCATTTTTGTCATCTATGCCAGCAATTGAGACTGACAATGATTGCTTGTTTAAAGGTGTGTAAATAGTTTTTTCTAAATTAGGATTGTTAGAATTTAGACATATTTTTTGTCCATTTTTTAAAGTAAAATATTTCTTACTTTTAGGCTCAATATTTATTT
>NZ_JBQSVP010000067.1:0-15806 GCF_052376345.1 Psychrobacter sp. AOP5-GZ1-6
AACCAATTAACTGGTTGCTGTGATGCACAATACGAGTATTAATACTGGCCATCACAAAGGGGGCGAGCCAACGTTTGTGCTCATTATCGTATTCTGGCTTGCTGATGTTATCTTGGCGTACCCGTGGCGCATCTGTGTCATTGTTGAGTAGATAGGGGTTTGCTACCTGCTCACGACGAGCTTTACTCTTGCCTGCTTCTTCAAAGATAGTTGCCATTGATGCAATCGTCCCACCTGACAAGCCGCCTTTTGCGGCTTTTACGCGCATGTGAATGACATGGCAAGTATCACCGAACCTTTCTTCTGCTTTGGTTTGCGTAAAGTAGACACCTAAATCTGATGGGATAGAGTCAAAGCCACACGAGTTAATGATACGAGCGCCGCTCTGCTCGGCTGCATCTTGATATTTATCCATCATATCTTTGATAAAAATGGCTTCACCAGTGAGATCGACATAATCGGTACCGTTGGCGGTACAAGCCTTAATCAAAGGCTCCCCATATTTGAGATAAGGGCCGACGGTTGAAATAATGACTTGCGCTTGTGCGGTCATGTCATTCAGGCTAGCATCATCGTTGCTGTTAGCAATAATAATATCTACCTTACTTGTCAGCTCAGACTGTAATTCATTGAGCTTTGTCTCATCACGACCTGCTATTGCCCATGTGACTTGCGTACTATGGTTGTCCTTTCCGTTAGACAAAAAATCTGCTAAATAGTGAGCTGTGATTTTTCCTACAAAACTGGTTGCACCATACAAGACGACTGCATAAGGGCGATTTTTAATAAAATTATGTTTGGTATTATTTGAGGTATCGGTATTGTTATCCATATTGATTGTCCTTAATAGGTTTTTTGACAAGGTATCGTTAAACGAGTTTTTGAGATAAAAGGTTTGTTATAAATGACTCAAGGTCTGAATAGTCTAAAAAAGTATTCTTAGCCTACTATTTATAACAGATTATAAGATAAAAATAACAATGAATAAGGCGTTCTTCACCATCACTACACATAAGCCTTAGAAAAATCTGCAGAAGACGAAAATTCAATACAAATATTACATAACTTACCGATTTTATTACCAAACTGAACGTCTTTTAAAAATATATCTTGTTAGTCTATAGGTATAAGTATTTGTAATTAATACTAAAAAATAAAACTAATATCAAGCAGAGAGAGAAAAAACGTTGCCATCTATTATTTGATATCTATTGATAGATACTAGTGGTGTGACTTTCACTGTCTGATATTTATTAATAATAATTTAAGGAGAAAGTTATGTTTCGCTGGGCTATTATTTTTGCTGTAATCGCATTATTGGCAAGTTTTTTAGGCTTTGGTGGTGTCGCTGGGCTATCTGCTAATTTGGCATATATTTTCTTAGCGGTTGCTGTCATCCTATTCATCGTCGCGTTTGTAAGTCGTAAGATGTGATAATGCGACATAAAATATTAAATAAAAAATCGTCAAACAAAAAAGTCCTCATAATATTATGAGGACTTTTTTATGGCTAATTTTTCTGACGTGTTTATTTTAAAGTATTGGTGGTGTGTCAAAAAGTATGCTGATTAAAACTTGAACAATTTTTGAAGCCTTGAAAGCCCTATAGAATCAGAGAACTTAGCATAGATTTCTTATTGACTTCTATCGCCAGCATACTTTTTAGAACACCACCAAAGTATTTATCTGAGTAACAAATATGTCACCATGAAAAATATAAGCTTCAAAGTTCTAAGCGTATGACTGTCAATCAAATTCGATTATAAGCCTTTTGGCTGAATAATATACTCCATGCGTTTGGCGAGACGAATATCATGACTGGTGATGCTGTTGCTGTCATTGGTTGTTAAACGTACTTCTACAATGTTGTATATATTGCGCCATTCTGGGTGGTGCTCAAGTGCTTCCGCATAAAATGCTGCTTGGTTCATAAAGCTCATAGCTTCAATAAAATCGCTAAAATGATAGGTTTTCACGATAGCATTGCCATCGCGCTCCCAACCAGTCAGCTCTTCTAATTGTAGGTCGACTTGTTCTTGAGATAAGCTACTCATATTAATAACCTTTATTGTTATATTATAGCCAGTCCTATATAAGTAAATATAGTGTCAGGTTTGCTCAGTCTATTATTTGACATAGTTTCGCATGCCTCTCTTATATCTAAATTATTTTGTACTAGCTATAAAGTGGTTTTTTAAAAAATATTAGTCGCAACATTATAACTATAGCTGCTATCTAATATGATATCTATCACACTTTTTATCCTACCATCAACGGTACTAAAGAAATTTCAGCGTGCTTTATTTTGTAATGATTATAAGCTAGAAAACCCGCCTGTATTTGCTATCTTGCCATATATTTAAAGATAAATACATCGGATTAGATAACAAATTAGCAGGAGGGTAGTGTGTTGTTAATACGCTTATTTTTGATAGCTAATATATTCTGGAGTTAGGTTAGAGTAAGTCTTGATATTCAGGGTGTTTGCTGATGTATGATGATACAAACGAGCATTGAGGTACGACTTTTTTGCCATTCTCACGTGCATAATTGAGCGCGTGCTTGACCAATGCCGATCCGATGCCGCGCCCACCAAGTGCTTGCGGTACGATGGTGTGATCGTAGACTAGCTTATCATCTTGCTCTTGATAACTTATATAACCAATATGGTCATCGATAGCAGTCTCAAATCGTTTAGCTTCTATATCGTGAGTGATTTTTATAGGCTGTTTAGCAGTTTGGTTGCTCATTACTACTCTCCGTTATTATAAAATGTTATTTGTTATTAGGTACTATGATTATAAAGTGACCTGATTTTTAAAGTCGATACATATTTTTATTCTCTAAGCGATCTAAAGCATGCGGTAGGTGCAATACGCCTGAATGCGTTAAGCATAAAATAAAGCTTGGCGCATGACTGGAGGAAGGTATTTCCCCAATCCACGTATGACAGGAACGTCTTTAGTCTTTTCTTTGACAGTATGAGTCGATGCGGGTAATTGTGATTGTAAATAAGCTTGCCATTCTGCCGTACTTGGTTTGCTAAAGTGATGGATGCGCCCGATAACTTGTCGAAGTTGACGACCAAAGTGCCCAGTATTATAAGGTAGCTCGTATTTTTGGCATATGGCCTGTATTTTCGGAGCGATGCGAGCATAGTGTCTGGCGGGCATATCAGGAAAGAGATGATGTTCAATTTGATGCGACAAATTCCCCGTCAAGAGATGAAAAAATTTACTGCCTTTTATATTGCTAGAGCCAAGAATCTGGCGCACATACCATTCACCCTTGCTTTCATTTTCATCAAGCTCAGTATAAACATGAGCCTGCTCCGTGAAATGTCCACAAAATATCACGGCCCAAGTCCATAAATTACGAGCAACATTGGCCGTGATATTGCCACTCAATGTCGTCATAGCACTACGCCGACCTAATAACGCTCCTGCTACAGCAGGTAATGCAATATAGTCTTTGCCGACCTGCCTTGCCATTTTGGAAAATAGGCCACGAGATTTAGGCTGCATGATTGCTGCTAGCTGTGGAGACTCAGCATATTCATCAACACTAATCTGAATGTCATGAAAAGCAACGGCCCACTCAAACCCTAAAGCCAAAAACATCGTATTAAGTAAGTTGTAGCGATCGCTTGGGGTCCAAGGTTGCTCATCCGTCACACGAATTAAATGATAACCGACATCGTGGTCACGACCCACGATATTGGTAAATGTGTGATGCAGATAATTGTGTGAATGCTGCCATAGCGGAGCAGGGCAGACGATGTCCCAATCAAACTTTTGGCTATTTAGATAAGGGTGTTGCATCCAGTCATATTGCCCATGCATGACATTATGCCCAAGCTCCATGTTATTTAGGATTTTACTAAAGCTTAGTAGAGAGGTGCCAAGTAGCCACGTTGCTATCATTTTACGTTTAGATGGCATGCGTCCAACCGCCGCCAGTAAAATACGTGAGCCAATCTCGCTGTAGACCACCGTGGTATATATGCGCTGAATATAACGTGCATCATCGCGGCCTAGTGAACTCATAACGTCTTTATATAACGTGTTTAATTCATCAGCTAGCGCATCACTGCGTGCCTTTGGTAGCTGTGCCCCCGTCAATGTTGGATAGAGCTTTTGTTTCGATGGTATATCCGTCGCTGTCGAAAATGCAGATACGGCAGACCGTGCAGTGAACATAGGCGGTAATAAACGCATAAAAACTCCTTAACTAAGGCGACTAATATCGGATGAGACAACGAATGTTTAAACATGCTTGTACATGTTGCGTATATCTCAAATCTCAAATATCTAACACCACATCGGTCATCGCGATATTGATGCAGGTCTGAATAGACTCGTAGCCCTCATGACTAATCTTGCCTGTTTGAATGTTTTGTACCACACCGCTAACTTTATTACAGCGGCATAGCTGGCAAATACCCTGTCTACAGCCATGCGCTAGCCTTACATCAGCCTTTTCAGCAGCAATCAGTATGGTTGTGTCACTGCTAAACTGTCTGTGCCGTGACCGCAAATAGACAGTGTGTTCTTCTACAGATACTGTTTTATCGAATGTTTGATAGCCATCCATGTTGAAACCGACCAGAGCATTACCAAAGCTCTCTACTATGATGTTATCACGTAGCTGTTTGTTTGTAGGGAGAGTTATTTCTGCGGCAGCTTCATATAAGCCAGCTAACAATGCTTGCGATCCACAAGCAAATATCTGCGTCTCTGCTAATGGCAAGTTGAGCGCGAGCAAGCTGTCAGAACTGAGATATCGTGTGCTAGCCAAATAACTATTGGGGTCTTCTGTATTGATAAAGTGATAGTTAAAATTTGGATAGCGCTCTTTTAACTGCCGCCAATGTTCTAAAAAAGGTGTCTCTGCCAGCGGTATGCGACTGTAGTACAGCAACGTAACAATGCGATTTTGATGAGTTTGCTCTAAGGCTTGTGTGATAAGCCCTACCATGGGAGTAATGCCACTGCCACCAGCTATGAATAGTAAGGACGATGACGTCGGTAAAGTTTGCTGATGTTTGGCTCGCTGTGTATTCGTTTTTGACTGCACATTAATCTTTGACTGTGTGAGCGTAAATTCGCCACTTGGTAAACCACTATCGAATATCGTACCGAGTTTGGCTTGCTGTGTTAGATAGTTAGATACCAATCCTTGAGGTTTAATGGCAATAGTAATGATATGCGACTGTTTATTCTTAGTATTGTCGATGCCAGCATATAAATATAACGGTTGCTTTGGCAACCCAACCAATGAGTAATGACGCTGATGATGAATGCCATCGATAATGACTGTTAATCCAATATATTGGCCCCCGTGCCAGCCCAGTTGTCGATCAAATACTTGCCGATTAAAAGCATAGTTGCCTTCGAACTGTAGGGCTATTAAGTCATCATTGATTACTTGCCGTGTAATCAGTCGCAACTTAGGACGGGTCAAAGACCAAAACGGATGCAAGTGTGACCCAACAAAATCAACAAACGCACGTTGGATAATTTCAGGGCGATAGCCAATAGCCATAAACAGGTTACCTTTTTTAATGTTTTAAGCTTTCTGAGTGAGTGCTGTTTAAACTATGTCAGATAATCTTGTTAAGATAATCTAATACTTTAAAGGTTATTAATTAATTTTTCGTAAGGTTTGCTACTGCTTTTTGTGGTCTTTATAAAACAGTTATGAATCAAAATGTTAAACAAGACAAGTCGATAGTCCATTTCATTTCTGCTTTTTGGTAGAAAGCAGCATACTCAGTGACAAAAGCAGTAAAACAAACGCTAAAACAATCTGTTGGCTTGCAGGGTATGCGCCACAATGCGATAATGACTTATAATGTGTAACCCTGATTTTGAGGTGTGGCGTGCTTGGCATCATTGCTAAGTATGATTTGCTAGCCTCTTCTATGCAGTCTATCGGAGTGTGAATGGCTCAATATATCTACACGATGAACAACGTGTCAAAACTTGTTCCCCCTAAGCGTGAAATTCTAAAAAATATCAACCTATCATTTTTCCCAGGTGCCAAAATTGGTGTGTTGGGTATCAATGGTTCAGGTAAATCAACCTTGCTGCGCATTATGGCAGGCGTGGATACTGAATTTAGTGGTGAAGCACGCGCGCAAGCAGGTACCAAAGTCGGTTATTTGCCGCAGGAACCACAGCTTGATGACAGCAAGGATGTACGCGGTAACGTTGAAGATGGTATGCGTGAAGCGCTAGATGCGCTAGCACGTTTAGATGCTATTTATGCTGAATATGCCGAGCCTGATGCTGATTTTGATAAATTGGCTGAAGAACAAGGCAAGATGGAAGATATCATCCAATCTTGGGATGCGCATAACCTAAACACCCAATTGGAAAAAGCGGCTGATGCATTGCGTCTGCCACCTTGGGATGCTGATGTCAGCAAGCTATCTGGTGGTGAAAAACGCCGTGTGGCACTGTGTCGTTTGTTATTGTCTCGTCCTGATATGCTACTACTTGATGAACCGACCAACCATTTGGACGCCGAATCAGTTGCATGGCTAGAGCAGTTCTTGCAAAACTACAGCGGTACTATCGTTGCTATTACCCATGATAGGTATTTCTTAGACAATGTGGCACAGTGGATATTAGAGCTTGACCGTGGCCACGGCTATCCGTACGAAGGCAACTATACTGAGTGGCTAGAGCAAAAGAACACGCGTCTAGAGCAGCAGAACAAGCAAGAAGAATCATTTGCTAAAGCACTGAAAAAAGAGCTTGAGTGGATTCGAAAAAATCAAAAAGGTCAGCAAGCCAAGTCTAAATCTCGTGTGCAGCGTTTTGAAGAGTTGAACTCAACTGAGTTCCAAAAACGCAATGAGACCTCTGAGATTTATATTCCACCTGGTCCACGTTTGGGTAATAAAGTTATCGAAGTTAACGATATCTCCAAGTCATTTGGTGACCGTTTGCTTTACGAAAACCTAAGCTTTAATGTACCAGCTGGCGCAATCGTAGGTATTATTGGCCCTAACGGCGCGGGTAAAACCACGCTATTTAACATGATTACCGAGCGTGATACGCCAGATACTGGTTCAGTTGATTTGGGTGAAAGTGTTAAAGTGGCCTATGTGGGTCAGGTACGTGACCATCTAGATGACAACAAAACCGTTTGGGAAGAAGTATCAGACGGCCTAGATATCATTACGGTTGGCGACTACACTACGCCAAGCCGTGCCTATATCGGTCGCTTTAACTTTAAAGGCTCAGATCAGCAAAAACACGTCGGTCAACTGTCAGGTGGTGAGCGTAACCGTTTGCAACTAGCGAAGACGCTAAAGCAGGGCGCGAACGTATTGCTACTCGATGAACCATCAAATGACTTGGATATCGAAACCCTACGTGCGTTAGAGGATGCGGTTCAAGTATTCCCAGGTACGGTAATGGTAGTGTCGCATGATCGCTGGTTCCTTGATCGTATTGCTACTCATATATTGGCATTCGAAGAAGAAGGCCCAGTTTGGTTCGATGGTAACTACACTGAGTTTGAAGCATATCGTAAAAAGACGATGGGTGATGATGCCAGTCCTAAACGTGCCAAGTATAAGAAGATTTCTAATTAGAATAAATTCAAGAAAAAACCACAAATAATACATTATGGTTGCAAAAAAAAGGCATAACTTAGGTTATGCCTTTTTTGTTGTTTAAGAGATAAGTCATGGGAAAAATATTCGAAATATCACAACTATTAACTATATTTGCAATGATAGTATTGCCTATTGTGATGGTTTATAAGCATCAGTTTTCACAGAAATCTCGTTTGGCTTCTTGGCAAATATTTTTGATTGGTACTTTTTTGGTGTGGTTGCTGGTTCAAGTTGGTGTTTACTTTACCGATGCCTATCTACAAGCTCAGCTTGATGTTTTTGATTTAGATGACAATGGGTCTTTTTCATCAGATGAGAGAAGTGAGGCGCAACAACAGGCTATGATGAGAGTGACTTCAGACACAGGTAGAGCATTGGCACCTGTTACTGGAGCCATATTTGCCTTTGGTTATATGTCGATACTTATCATGTTTTTTAAGTTGCTAGGTATTTTCACAAAAAAAGAGCCAAGCATAGAAGCTTGACTCTTTTTATGATAATCCTAAAACCTAACGCTTACGGCCAAATTTACGCTGCTTTTTATTACTAATTTCAGTAATAGCATGAGTGATTTCGGCATCGTCTAAGCTGGCGACCTGTTGCAAAATTTTCATCATATCAGGCGTCAGCACGTACTTAGCGTGATGAGCGATGTCATGAATACGTTGATCAAAAGTAAGTACGCCTGTTTCACTATCTTTTTGTAGATAGTCGAGTCGCGTTAGCGCACTGATAAAGCTGGTAAATAAGGCACGATCAAAGAAATCAGGAATGTCATCGGCATATAGTACCGACAGACGCTGTCCAAGTAACTGACACAAATCTACAACTTCATTTTCGGTTAAATTTCCCGAGCCTTGCTGGGCGAGTAGGGCAAGGGTCATAAAGTAACGCTCAAGACTCTGTCCAACTGGAGTCGCGAGTGCTTGCAGTTGTTGGTAGTGCTTGCTATTCGACTCAGGAACGCTGAGTATGCCATCACCGAGTTCTACAATTAGCCCGTGAGAGAGTAAGTTATCGACTTTTTTGTCGAGTGTATCGGCTAAACTATGTGCTGGATAATACAAAAACAGTTCAGTCTGTAAAAATGGGTACAACTGCTCAGCGATACTGTCTAAACGGCTACGTCTGATACGGCCATTGCGAGCCACTAATGCAGATAAGAAAGACAATAAAATAAACACATGCAAGATATTATTGCGGAAATAACTGAGTAGCGGCGCTTGCTTGCCTGCGACCTGAATGATATCACCCAAAATGTGCGGCGTTCGTTCGATAAGTTTGAGCTTAATGCCGTAATCGATGATTTGCTGCGGCGTCATGTCGGTAACTACGCTATCATCTGAGTAGGCCAGTTGTTGGGCCAAATCTTGGTAGAGCGCAATTTGCTCTCGGCAGCTATTTTCATCTAAAGCTGCTTTGGGTGCCGACAGTAGCACTAAAGATAACAGTGATACGGGAGTCACCACTGCTGCTTTATTGATATGCTGCATGATTTTTACACCGATGTTGTCGACCATAGAGCTGGCCTTGTCATCCATAGGTGTATCCGTGCGATCTGCAGGTAAGCTATTGGCTGTCACATCGAATTTTTTCATAAACTCGGTAAGGTGTAGTGGCGTACCAAAGCTTAAGTGTACGTTGCCAAAAATACGCTCAATTTTACGACCCGCTTTGATTAACCCAATCAAAGATTCAGACTCTTTTGGCTTACCTTTAAGTTCGCCAATATAAGTGCCGCCTTCCATAATACGCTCGTAACCAATGTAGGTGGGAATAAAGACGACAGGCTTATTGGTTTGGCGTAATTGGCTATGCACGGTCATGGCTAGCATGCCCATTTTCGGTGGCAGTAAGCGACCTGAACGTGAGCGACCACCTTCAATAAAGTATTCTATGGGCGTGTTTCGAGTGATTAATGTGTGCATATACTCGCGCAATACAGAGGTGTATAACGCGTTGCCACGAAAACTACGACGAATAAAGAACGCAACGGCACCGCGTAGCAAAGGCCCTAATACCGGCACATCAAGGTTATCACCTGCTGCCACATAAGGAATACTTAATCCGCGTTTATAAATCACATAAGACAGCAACATATAGTCGATATGGCTGCGATGAGATGGCACATAAATAATTTCATAATCGGTGGCCAGCTCACGTACTCGCTCAAAATGATGCACATCAACACCATCATATAACTGCGTCCACAACCAGGTTAAAAATCGGTCAAAGACACGAATGATGGGGTAAGAGTAGTCGTTGACCATCTCATTGGCATAGCCTTTTGCCACGCTTCGAGCTTCGCGGGTCGTTGTGCCTGTTTCTGCAGCTTCTGTCTCTATTGCATGCTTGATGGCAGGTGAGTACACTAGTTTATCTACCAGGTTACGGCGGTCTGATAAATCAGGACCGAGCATGCTGGCACGTTGTTTGTCTAAATAAATCGACAGCTGTTGCTGCAATATACGAACCAGTTCGCGATTACTATCAGCGGTTGCTACCAGCGCATAATTTGGTGCTTTGTCAGTCTGTTCTATGCCATTATCGTTGTCTAGATTATCTTTTAAATCAGCAGCTAGAGAATCAAAAATAGCAGGTCCTTCTATATTACCTGTAAGGCTATCATTGATGAAGGTACGCAAATCTTGTGGTGGATGAAATTGCACAAAGGTATCGCGTCCCATTACGCCAATATTAAATAACTGTTTGGTGATACTAGGGTCTTGCCAGTTATCAGCGGTCAGTAGCTTAAATAGGGAGTCTTCTTTTTCTGGTGCACGTCCCCATAGGATAGATACTGGTACCAAACGCACTTTGAGATCTGGATATTGCAATACAGCAGATACGAGACGTGATAGGCGCGGTGACAACTGACTGTTTTTAGCATTTGGATGGTTCAAAAAGATAATGGCTGCATTTTCTTTAATATTATGAGTAGTATCTTCTACGCCAACTAATGCGGGTGGCAAATTGTACTCTTGCGTCTGTAAGTCAATCAAAATACTATTGGAGCGTGAATACTCTTGTAGTACGTAAAAACTGATCGTCTGATCGTCAGCTTCAAACTCCGGTAACTCACCTAATAGTTTAGGTTTGACAGCCACATCGAGCATTTGACCAGACAGCTTGCGATAAATCTGGTTTATTGGCGCACTTGAATAAGGCTTAGTAGTGCTTAGGTTGGCATCAGTAGTAGCCGCTTTGTTATTTGTGGCTGTCGCTTTGACAGTCCGTTTTTTTAGAAACTTATTCTTTAAGAAACTGGGTATCATAATGAGTATCAAAAGTAGTTAAATATATTGTGCTTATAATGCCATAAAAGCCATCAAAGCGATATATACTGCTAATATTAGTATTGAGGGATTACTCATTTGTGGGCTAAAGTTTGTTTTATACATTCTCCAATAGTTCGAATAGGGGCTGTTTTTAATCCAAACGATGGTCATCTAACTGGGCTAAAAATAGCCAAATATCGTTAAATGGCTGGTCAATATCCCTATATTATCTGTGTTATTTTTTTCGTTTGATGGTAGTTTATCTTTATCATCATTTTTAGAGTGAAGACATATTCTAGGGAGGATATGTCCTCAATGATATTATTATTTACCTATTCCTTTCATTAAAATACGTTAAATTACTATGACTCCAGCTATCAATCTTGCCAAACAGCAAAATCTTGACTATCAATTGCACGAATATATTCATGACAGTAATGCGCCTTCCTTTGGTTTAGAAGCTGCAGAAAAGCTCGGAGTGGATGTCACACAAGTTTTTAAAACTTTGGTCGTCATGACAGAGTCGGGTACATTGGCTGTTGCTATCTTGCCAGTTCATAAAACGCTGAATTTTAAGAAAATGGCGAAAGCCTTATCTGCTAATAAAGTGCTATCGTGCAAAAAAGTGCAAATGGCAGAGCCAAAACAAGTGGAGCGCAGTACTGGTTATGTGTTGGGCGGTGTTAGCCCATTAGGTCAAAAGAAACGCTTAGCGACTATCATCGATAGCTCAGCAGAGTCTCAGCCTACGATTTATGTCAGTGCTGGTCGCCGAGGATTAGAGATTGAGTTGCCACCTTTACAGTTGGCTAGCACGCTTAAGGCACATTTTAGTAACATTATTGATGATTAGATTGTTGATGACTAAAAAGTATTGTCGCTGATATCAAATACGTTTATTCTTTTATAATAATTTTACTTTTACTCATGTTTTATAAGGATATACTCATGCCACACTTAACCTTGCAAGCGACTCCTAATGTCAGTATCCCTCATGAAGAGTCATTGCTTAAGTCTCTAAATCAAGCACTATGGAATAGTGGACATTTTGGTAAGCCAACGGATATCAAAGCACGCATCGTACCTCTTGAGACATTTTTGGTTGGCGTAGAAGATGATGAACAGGTGAATGGATTTGTCTATGCTAATTTTAAATTGATGGCAGGCCGTGATCTGACCATACGTAATGAGTTGTCTGAGATATTAATGACGACATTAGAAGCAGAGCTGGCAACAGCACAATCAGATCGTACCTCTCTACAAATATGTGTTGAGGTTGTAGAGTTAAGTGCAGTGTATAAGAAAAAAGTTTTAGGCAGCTAAGGTCAGAACGATTGAGCCAAATATCTCAATGAATATCTGTTACGTACAAAAAAGCGCCTAAATATAGGCGCTTTTTTATGCATCGTTGATTAGTTTTTTAATCCTAGTCTAGGAAAGCAAAGTTTTCGATATCCATTGACGTCATGCTTTCACTTGGTGCGACCATTGATTCAGCATGACCTGAGGTACGTGGCAACAGCTTATCAAAGTAGAATTCCGCAGTCTGGATTTTTGCTTTGTAGAATTCTGGCGCTTCAGTACCACCGTTTTCAAGCTTGTCGTAAGCAACCGCCGCCATACGTGCCCAATGATAACCCATCATCACATAGCCTGAGTACATTAAGAAATCCTCTGAAGCAGCAGAGATAATTTCACGATCTTTACGTGCCATTAGCATCAAACGTACTGTTAAAGTATTCCACTCAGCACACAGCTTAGTCAGTGCCCATACAAACTTGCGCATGTCTTTATCAAGCGCATACTCGCCACACCATTTCATGATACTTGAGGTGTAGTCGCGAATGATCTTACCTTTAGACTGTAAGATGACTTTACGACCTAACAAATCTAATGCTTGAATGCCAGTGGTGCCTTCGTACATGGTCGCGATACGGGCATCACGAGCAATCAGCTCCATACCCCATTCTTTAATATAACCATGGCCACCGTATACTTGCTGGCCGTGTTTGGCAGCTTCGATACCTAGCTCGGTTAAGAAGCCTTTTAAAATAGGGGTGTAGAAACCTAATTTGTCATCCCACTTTTCAAACTCTTCGTCATTGCCGTTGGCGATACCTTGTGCCATTTTGTCCGCATAGCGCGCTGAGTGATAAATCATCGAGCGACCACCTTCAGCAAAGGCTTTTTGGGTCAGTAGCATACGACGTACGTCAGCATGATGGATGATGGCATCCGCTACTTTTTTAGGTTCTTTAGTGCCAGATAGCGTACGCATAGAACGACGGTCTTTTGCATACGGTAGTGCATTTTGGAATGACAATTCTGTATGCGCCAAACCTTGGATACCAGTACCGATACGTGCGGTGTTCATAAAGGTAAACATGGCTTTTAAGCCTTTGTTTGGTTCACCAATTAGGTAACCGACTGCGTCATCAAAGTTCAATACACAAGTCGCTGATGAGCTAATACCCATTTTGTGCTCGATAGAACCACAAGTGACGCCATTACGTTCGCCTATTTCGCCATCAGTATTTGGCAAAAATTTCGGTACGATAAATAGCGAGATACCACGTGTGCCTTCTGGTGCATTTGGTAGGCGAGCCAATACGATATGTACGATGTTTTCCGTTAGGTCATGTTCACCGCTTGAGATGAAAATTTTGGTACCGCTAAGTTTGTAAGAGCCATCATCTTGTGGAATGGCTTTTGATTTGACTTGTCCCAAATCTGTTCCACATTGTGGTTCAGTCAAGCACATAGTACCAGCCCAAGAGCCTTCAACCAGTTTGTGCAAGTAAGTTTCTTTTTGCTCATCTGTACCATATTGCAAAATGGTATTGATACAACCTGTTGATAAACCAGGATACATTGCCCAAGGCCAGTTAGCCGTACCGATGATTTCTGCTTTGATTAGGTTGATAGACATAGGTAAGTTCATGCCACCAAACTCTTCAGGGTACGAAATACCTTGCCAACCGCCTTCGACAAACTGATCATAGGCTTCTTTGAAGCCTTTAGGCGTGGTGACTTCACCATTGTCAAAATGACAGCCTTCTGCATCAGCTGGCTGATAGATCGGAGCGAGGACGTTTTCAGCGAAATCAGCCATGCCTTGCAAAATCATATCAACTGTTTCAGAGTCTGCGTTCTCACCGTTATCCAAGTCTTTATAATGGGTTTGAAAGTCAAAAACATCATTGATCAAAAACTTGATATCACGTAGAGGTGCTTTATAAGTTAACATAATCATTCTCTTTGGTTGTTCGCTATCATAGACTGTTGGCTTGGCATATAAGCCACGGTTTATATCAACGATTATTTAGTTATTTTAGTAAAGGTAGGTAGTATCAGTGATTGTCGGTAAAATCTATAAAGAACAGCTCATCCACTTTGATTGCCGTTAAGGTGTCTTAGCTAAAATGTTTGTTGTGGCACTGATATCAGTATAAGTCTTCTATAGCCACAAATATATAACTAATAACTAATATTCATGTATTTTAAGTTAAATTAAAAAATTTAGTTGTGTTTAAAATGTCACTTTTTATTAAGACTTATGACTGAGTGTATATTTATCACAAATAAAATCGTAGTAGAAAAATGTCATTCATTGTACTTATGGCATAAGGAAAGACAGTTATGAGTGCATTCATGCACAAGAAAAATCAAGTATCGTGGCTGACCAGATTATTGACTCGCATAAAGATGTTAATGAAAGGTGAGCTAGGACACTTACTCACTGTTAACCGTAGTCAAAGACCGTGGCACATGCCCATTATCGCGGCAATTGCGATTAGTTTCCCAGTATTTACTGGGGCGTATTTTGATGTTTTGTCTGCAGGTATCAAAGCGTCGCTAGGTGCAATGATTATCTTGAACTTACCATTATCAGGTGCACTACCATATCGGTTGGTTACAGTCACGGCTTGGGGCTTTGCTATG
Organism: Psychrobacter sp. AOP5-GZ1-6; assembly: GCF_052376345.1. Taxonomy (NCBI): domain Bacteria; kingdom Pseudomonadati; phylum Pseudomonadota; class Gammaproteobacteria; order Moraxellales; family Moraxellaceae; genus Psychrobacter; species Psychrobacter sp. AOP5-GZ1-6. The sequence goes on from NZ_JBQSVP010000067.1 coordinate 14,851, forward strand.
GCACTCAGTTTTGCATTAGGTTTGATTGCTCAGCAGTTGCCTTGGCTTCGGTTGCCAGTATTTGCTCTGATCGCGTTTTGTGTTGTGATGTTGGGTCGTTATTATCGGCAGCCACTACCTGCAGGTCTATTTGTGATGATGGCAGGAGCGATAGCATTATTTATAACGGTACCGCTAACACAAGTATTATCTGCGATTGGGCTAGTGATGTTAGGCAGTGGCTTTTCGATGTTACTCGCCCTGTTATATACGCTGTTTTTATTAATATCGCGGCCTGTTCTGCCTGCTCCTGTCTATCGATATGAGACAGATACCATTGGTGACAGCCTAATTGTAGCGGGCTTTGTTAGCTTGACATTGGCCATCGCTGTACTGTTTGAGATGCCTTACCCGTATTGGGCGGCGATGAGTTGTTTTATCATTATTCAAGGCATGCAGCTACGAACGATGTGGATTAAACAGTTGCATCGGCTATTAGGCACTGTAGCGGGGATGGCTGTCGCTGGTTGGATGTTGTCATGGGGGCTGTCGATATGGGGTGTGGCTGTATCTATACTAGTCATGATGTTGTTGATTGAGTCATTGGTCGATAGGCATTATGGCATGGCTGTGATATTTATCACGCCGCTGACGATATTTATCGCAGAGTATGGCAGCATGACGGCGACACCACTTGTTGCTGAGGCAATCATACAAGCACGTATGCTCGATACAGCGCTCGGCTGTGCAGTTGGTCTGAGTGGTGGATTGGCCATTCATTCGGAGAGACTGCGTATACCGTTACGCCGCTTAGAAAATTGGCTACTGGGACATTTTAGCTAGAGCGTGTTTTCAGTTCACTCACCATATAAATAGGCTAAAAATGGCTAAGTCCTGTCAAGCATCACCAAGTAGCACAATAACATCTCGATATTATCTGTGCTATTCCTTTTGTTTAACGGCTTTTTATCTTATGC
>NZ_JBQSVP010000068.1:0-15745 GCF_052376345.1 Psychrobacter sp. AOP5-GZ1-6
GTCCTTGCATTGGTAGTTCTGCTTGCCATAGCTTTTTATGCCGTTTTTCTTTAAACTGTGACTGTGACAGTCGGGGCAGCTGATATCTATTTGTGTCTTCATAACCTCAAATATATCATCTTGCTTTGGCTGTCACCCTCCTTTTATCTCCTCAGCATACTTTCTGACACACCACCAAAAAAGATAGCTAATAAAAAACGTTAAAAAATAAATAGTTAAGCAGACATGAGCGTGATAAACAAACTCTAAAGTCGCTCACGATCAAAAAAGCAAGACATTCGATGTCTTGCTTTTTTGTGTTTGATACATTTAACGGACATTAGGGGCGTGTCTTCAATTCACTCGATAGTCATCTCAATGGGCTAAACATGGCTGAATCTTGCCAAACATCGTCAAATAGCTGGTTAATATCTCGATATTATCTGCGCTCTTTTCCTTGTTTGACGGCAATTTATCTCATTTTTATCAGCATTTTTGACATGAAGACACGCACTAATATTTTAGCAAGTAGGCGCTAAGCACAGGTCAACCATGGTAAAGCGTTTGAGTTATACTCTAAACATTGCGCCATTTGGCGTCAGTCCAACATACGCCATGCCCGCTTGGTTTAACCAATGAGGTTGAATAATGCCATGTTGTAAAATGGCATGAATGTCTCTATGCGCTCTCTCTATTCGATGTTTTTTATAAAGTGAGGCAGTGCCAGCGACGGCATAAACCTCAGACAGCATGGATCTAGCATCGTTTGCTGCTTCACAGGCCGCGGCCCACACATCAGCCAGCTGTTCATCAGTAAATGTGTTCTGTTTTTGCGATTCTGCCCATAATGTTTCAACGCTACTATGTAACTGCAAACGTCTAGATGCCAATAGCGTTTTACTCTTTGCGATGGCAGCTTACACTGTACCACGATCACGTAAATCTGGGCTCTTATTTGGCGTCACTCGCTCAAGACATATATCGATTAAGTCATCGGTTGCCGCTTTTAACACACCTAGTGCCATCGCGGCACAGCCCGCTGCATTGATACAGCCAATAGGCAGACGACTATATGCATTATCAATGGCAACAGGGCTATCAAAACCAACAGCGTATGCTTCTTTTACAAAAGCATCTTTGACGACTATATCGTGACTACCAGTGCCATTTAATCCGCCGACATGCCATGTATCAACGATTTCTACCTTTTCTTTTGGAATAAAAAACAGCTTCAGATTTGCTCCTGGACCTAGGGTAGTCGGAGAGCCTTCTGAGACGACCAAACAGCGTAGTACAAACCAGTCTGCTAACTCACACCCCGATACCAAGGTCCATTGACCAGAGACCATGTAGCCATTCTCTACTGTATGAGCCACGCCTTCAGGACGTGCTGAATTGGCGTAGACATGAGCAGGGTTGTGGTATATCTCTTTCATACTGGTTTCGTCTAAAAATCTACCAAAGGTACAAGCTAAATGATTGTTCCATGTAATCCAAGCGACAGAAGCTTCAGCGCTAGCCAATGTTTCATAGACCTTGAGCGTCTCTACAGGATTGCCTTCCCAGCCTCCAAATGACTTTGGCAGTCCCATTCTAAAGAGCGACAGATCCGAAAGCTTTTCGATGACTGTTGGTGCAATCTTTCTAGCGGCTTCAGTATCAGATCTCGCTGATAAGGCCAATGGATAGACATCGTTAGCGGCATCGGATGGCAGAATGTCTGTATTATTTGATAAAGATGTATGGCTCATCACTTTTTACCTATATTGATTTATAAAACAACATGTAAATATATAATTAATGAATTTTAATTAATTCTATTTTTTACATATATTAATACCTTTAACAAAAATAGCCAATAGTTGTTTGTTATAAATTAACAACTTAAATGTTGATTAAGGTATTAAAGGCAGTGTTAAGTATGGGCAGACAGAATAAACCTCAAATAATCGAGGCATAAAAAAAGGCTGAGCAGTTGCTCAGCCTTTTTATTGATCGTCATGCCTACCAAATCGTATTTAACAAGCCGTACTTAACGAGTCATACGGTTTGGTATATGGCTTGCCTAGTTTTTTAAGACGTCTGCCATGGCGTTGGCTACATAGTCGATATTACTGGTGTTCAGTCCAGCTACACACATACGTGAATTGGAGATCATATAAATACCAAATTCAGTTTGCAAGCGTTCGACCTGCTCAGGCGTCAAACCAGTGAAACTAAACATACCGTTCTGACGGGTAATATAGTCAAAGTTACGGTTTGGTATTTTGGCTTCTAATACTGATTTTAGTTTTAAGCGCATAGCCTTGATACGATCACGCATCGCGTAAACTTCGCCAACCCATTGCTCATGTAACGCTTCATCATTCATGACGATGTCGACGACATGGCCGCCGTGTGACGGTGGGCTTGAGTAGATACGACGCACCATTGCACTCATTTGACCAAATACACGATCGGTTTCGTCGACAGTCGGGCAAACGATAGACAGTCCACCAACACGCTCGCCGTATAGCGATAAGTTTTTAGAGAATGAGTTGCTGACAAACAGTGGTAAGCCCATATCGACTGCTTTGCGAATCGCGTAAGCATCGCTGTCCATATCTTCGCCAAAGCCTTGATAAGCAATATCCATAAATGGGATCAGTTCACGCGCTTGAACGACGTTTAGTACTGTGTCCCATTGCTCGCGAGTCAAATCCAAACCTGTTGGGTTATGGCAGCAAGGATGTAAGAGCACTACATCATCTTTATTCAAGGTTTCAAAAAACTGAATCATCTCATCGAATTTGATGCTGCTGTTTTCTTTATCATAGTATGGATATTTACCGACTGTGACATCAGAGCCTTCAAAGATGGCAATATGGTTGCCCCATGTTGGATCGCTCACATAGCATTTGGCTTGTGGGAACCATTGATTGATAAACTCGGCACCTACTTTGAGCGCGCCAGAACCGCCGATGGTTGCAATAGTAGCAACCAAACCATCTTTTAAAACTTGTGCGTCTTTACCAAAGAGCAGTTCCTGACAGCCTTTACGGTGTCCAGGTAAACCTGCCATCGGCAAGTATGGACGAGGAGAGACTGGATCTGCAATGCGCTGCTCGGCAGTTTTTACACATTCAAGGACGGGTAGTACGCCATTTTCATCATAATAAATACCAATGCCTAGATTGACTTTGTTTGGATTATTATCTGCTAAAAACTTTTCCATCAAGCCTAGAATTGGATCGCCTGCATAATGGTCGATACGTTCAAACATTTTATTTCCTTAGAAGAGGATAAATTTAGCCGTCAAAAATCATAAAACAAATTGGTCAGTAACTCAATATGAATTATTAAATTTAAGGGCGTTTGATTTATAAAAACAGTCAAAAACTATATTTTTTATAGAAATAGCGGCTAAAAGTCCAATTTGGCTGTTAGCGGCTATTCATCAATCTCGCTAATTATAGTCAGTCCTAAATAAAAGAGAGTCGATCACAGAATAAAGAGATACATTTTTGCCTGCCTACTGTGTCTATGTAGACAGAGGCTACGCAAAATGTAATTTGTATCGCTGTGTTCCATCACTGTATTTATCGTATAGTGGATCGCCTATAGTATCACTTTAAAAAATCAGGATGGGTAAAGGCAGGGTTTGGATAAGTATAAAAACCTTCACCTGTAGAAACGCCAAGTTTATTTTGATCAATAAAATGCTCTTTTAAATAAGCGACTGTTTTGAGGGCTAGTGGATCTTGGGTCTTTTCTGCAGACATCTTATTAATATTGTATGCAGTGTTGATGCCTACGGTATCAAGTATACCGAATGGACCAACTGGAGCGCCTGTGGCTTTCATCCATGTTTTATCAATGGTGTAAGGATCAGCCACTTCTTTGGCTAGTAGATCTAGACCAGCACCCAGTAACGGTACCAATAATGAATTGATAATATAACCGGGTTGTTCTTTGTTGAGTGGTAATGCCAACATACCAATCGCCTTAGCAAACGCCACAACGTCATCAAAGACTTTAGGGTCAGTATCAGGGTGTCCCATTATTTCAGCAGTATTATGTACCCAAATATTATTGGCAAAATGCAGGGCTAAAAATTTAGCAGGTCGTCCAGTTGAGTCAGCAAACTGGCTTGGTAATAGGGTAGATGAGTTGGTGACAAAAACAGTTTTTTCTGGTGCCACTTTTGCCAATTCTTCATAGAAGCTGATTTTAATTTTTGGGTTTTCAGGCACGGCCTCAATCATTAAATCCGCATCTTTAACTGCGTCTTTTAAATCGGATGAATAGCTGAGGTTTGCAAATGTTTTGTCTAATTGCTTTTGACTGGCCTTCATATCTCTTTTGAATGCAGCACATATGAGTTCAAACTTTGCTTTGGCTTTTTCTAAGACCTCATCGTTAATATCATAAACGGTGACGTTAAATCCATGAAATGCGGTCTGAAAAGCAATCTGATAGCCTAGAACGCCACTTCCTGCAACGGTTACATTTTTATAGGTCATTATTTTAATCTCCTACTGAGCAAAGACGCTTTTATTTTTGTCCAGTTTCGGGTTGGTTGAAAAACTCTTTTTTATGACGAAAATATCAAATGATACTTATTTTACTTTAACAGATACCGCCAGACTGGTATGTCTTTTTTAAGACTATTAAAGGTACAAATTTGCTAGGGAACCTTCTCAGATAAAACGACAGACTTCTAACTGGGCTAAACGCGGCTAAATTTTGCCAAGCAGCGTCAAATCGATGAAGGTGTATTCTAATTGATGACACGCTTTGCTATGGCTGGACTATCTTTAGCGATTCGTTCGTTTGAAAAAATCCATAAAAAAGCCGGACGAGTTAATCTTGTCCGGCTTTTTACAATTAAGGTTGTGCTCGTATCAGCTCAAACTGATCAACTAAAACTTATAGTTGATGCCCATATAAAACGAACGACCTGCGCCAGGTACGGCAGTGCCCCAGTTGGATCCGGTAGTTAGCTCGTTATTGATGCCCATGGTTCTGCCTTGACCCATATAAGACCCGCCCAGTGGCAATGCGTAGTTTTTGTCCAACACATTATCAATACCTGCCTCAACGCTAACCGCATCCCATTGATAGCCAGTGCTCAGGTTCAATAAACCGTAACCTGCTGTTTTAACCTCATTACGCGGCGTTGATACTTTGTTTTTAGCGGCTACAGCAACCACTTCAACTTGGTTTTTCCAGTCATTGTTTTCATGATTGAGCGCAATGCTGGCATTGAGTGGCATGATATTGTAAAGATGAGAACCTGTATCTTTATTTTTGCCGTTGGTGTAGCTCAGTGATCCAGCCAGTCCCCAATCACCCCAAGCATTAGAGGTTAAGTCGCGGTCAGCTGTGATGTCGATACCGTATATTCTGGCATCTTGGTTGGTATAACGCATCACGTTATATTGGTCGCTGGTTTGAGTGGTTGCAGCGGTATTGTTTGCTGAATCCCACTGTACGGCATCAACGTAATCATCGATGTGCGAGTAATAAGGTGTCGCTTTGATACCCCAGTTATCATCAGCACTGCGCCAGTCAAATGTCATGGATAGCGTATTAGATTTTTCAGGTTTTAGATCAGGATCACCGAAATAGCCATTACCATCACCCACAGTGTTATTCATGATAGAGGCCATGCCCCATGTCGACCATGTATATCGCTCGTATAGGCTAGGAGTGCGCTCTTTGTGTGAAGCACCAAATTCGATAGAGCTGTTGTCGCTCATATCGTAGCGTGCAATGGCAGTGGCATCGATATTATTATCAGTGGTGCTACGGTCACTGGCATTAAAGATGGCGCTATCGCGGCCTTGGTTGGTCATCATCATTGAGTTGTAGCCACTGACCTCATCAGCACTGGTACGTACGTTTTCGTAACGAGCACCTAGCTGTGTGTTCCACTTTGGTGCTATTTGTTTTTCCCACTCAGCATAAACACCGATACGTTCGCGTTCGCCATTATTGATATTTTGAAACTCATTAGGCGCCATCATACCAGTACCAGAGGCGGGCCATAAGTCATCGAGTGTATAGTCTTGATACTCAGCGCCTAGGGTCACCGTACCTTGGTCAATTAAATCAACGATACCCTTAAGGTTAGCACCGATGGTTTCACTGTCGGTATACATTGGCATGCCAGCAGCGGTGCCATATAAGAACTGTTTGTCCTCACCAAAGTTCATATAGTGTTCGACGTCTTCGTGGTAAGCCTGTGCTTCTAACTGTCCCCAGTTTAACTCACCTTTATAGCGCAGGTTCACTCTGTCGAGCTGGTTGTCTAGCATGTCCATACGCTGGTTTGGGTACAGCTCTTCTGGCACGTGTTGCCATAGGTAGGTACCTTGTAGCAGATGATCTCCATTTTGATAAGCCACATCGACAGACTGAGTCTGGCTTTCAAAAGCAGTCGAGCCAACTTCATCTTTCGCCAAACTTTGACCGCTGCCACTTGCATCAGTATAAGTTTTAAAGTCACCACCAGCATCGTAGTTGTCTGATTTTGCATAGCTGCCTTTATACGACAGGCTTAGTACGTCATTAGCGATGGTGGTTTCAACGTTGGCGCCGTAGCCATTGCCGTTGCTGCGATAGAATGCACCCACTTCACCTGAGGTCACAACGGTACTGTCTTCTGAAAACGTTGGCTCTGCTGACTCTACGACAATGGTGCCACCGATACTATTACCACCAACACTCACGGGTGTGACGCCTGCGTAGACAGTGGTTTCTTCGACTGCACTCGGTGAGATGTAGGATAGTGGTGAGTTCATGCTGTTTGGACAGGAGGCGATTGAGTCGACACCATCTACTAAGATACGCAGACGGTTATCAGCCAGTCCTCTAATCACTGGTAGGTTTGAGATGCCACCTGCACTTTGCACATTAATACCAGGGATTTTGGTTAATATGGTTGCAGTATCGCTAGTCGCTACTTGCTGGTGGTTGATATCATTTTGATTAAGCGTCGCAGATGTACCGAGACTATTGGCGCCTGACGCGCTTGCCTCCACGGTAATAGCTGGCAGGTAAGCCATTGGTATATCATCATTAGAATGATCTTCGCCATCGTGCGCGTATGCGCTACTGATTTGAAACAACGCCACTGCTAAAACGCTCAGCTTTAGCGTAGGTGTGGTACTTTTTAATGAATGTCGCATAGTATGCTGTCCTGAAAACTTTGAAAAACACGTGATAAAGGAGATTGTATTTTCGATTATCAGTCATAAAAAATAACGCATCATTAACGCTATAGTCGATTCAATTTAAAAGTGATGCAAGGCAACCTAGCGTAGATGTATATTAAATACTTCAAGCGAGGTTAACGCAGTAATACTTTTATAAGGGGTGACTATAATAGCCAAAGGTTTGCTTTGGTTATTCAGTAGCGCGTCAAGGTTGCAGACAATCAATGCTGAACCAACCAACAAGATTATTGGATGATTGATAATGATTGGTTATGTCGTGACTGATTTAAGTCATCAAAAAAGATGGTGGAGCGCGGGAGAAGGGTCGTAAGAAGTCAGTTGCATAGTAGGCATTTATCGTCTGCGGTATCATCGCTACGATAGTGGTGATTTCTATGGGATGAAATTCAGGTGATTCGATGATAAGCGGAGTAATTACTGCTGACATGGAAGTACATATGTCACAGCTACTGTGTTGATGAGTATCGTGTTTGGAGGTCGTGATGGTCTTTGAATTTACCACTGCCGCCGATTGTGCTGCTGTCTCTGAGGGTGCCAGCATCGATGCATCTGAATGATGCTGCGAGTGCATACTGTGATTATGAGCAGCAGATACAACAGGTGCAAGCTCAATACAAATACCATGACCCAAGCTGGCATTGTCACTCCATAATGGTGTTAATAAAGGAGTGGTATGTAACAGCCATGCAAGACACGCCAATAGTATAGCTGTCCACATCATTGCAGGCGACAACAAATATCGGTGCATGTTATTGGGCTGCTTTACAGTCATAGTGTGTTCAGTTCACTGGCATGGCAAAAAAGTAATTGATAATATGCTTTTAATACAATTAAAAAAGAAAAATTAACAATATTCATAAGAAACACTATTTTACGGTAATTACCTTACTTTTTACAAGGAATAACGCTTCTGAAGAACGAATAAACCTATGACCGTAAAAACAAAAACCCCCGATAACTTTTATATAAGCGTTATCGGGGGTTTTTAGTTATTTGTATTGAGGGTACGTACTCATTGTAAAGGTTGCCGTTAAAATAAAAACAGGCCCTAAAACAATGGTGTTAAGTCTCTTTATTTAAATTCTTACTTATACTTTTTTTGAGAAAATGGTCGAATATAAAAGGGCCGAACGGTAGAAATGAACCCAGTACACCTGCAGGCAGGGCCCATAGCGGCATTTTTATTCTACTGACCGTAATCAGTAGTATCAGAATATAAGTGATAAACAATATACCGTGCGTCATACCGATATACTTTACTGCTTCAGGAATACCCATCATATATTTAAGTGGCATGGCTATGCCCATCAATAATAAAAAAGAGGTACCTTCTAGATAGCCGACAATGGTTAATATTTTTAACGATAAGTTTTGTGATTTGCTAAGGCCAGTTATTTCATTGCTATTGGGGTTGGTGGTCTGAGCTTGTGACACTTTATCTTCCTTTTGGTATCTTTAATGTCATATAAATCGAATAAGGCTTTGATTATCAATCGCTATGATACAGGTTTAGCTTTTACGCCAATAGACTTTTATAATCGAGTCAGTACGTTCTAATGTGAACCTCTCCCTTAGTAACCCACGTAGTGCTTTAGCGGTACCTGCTTCGAGTGCGCCCCAAACTTTATCAATTTTTAAGGGGTGAGTGGATAAGTAACTTTCTAATGTACTGTCAATCAATGTGGCTAATTCACGTCCCGAATTTACTTGACCGGTCACTAAAGGCAATACCGTAAAAGCACTCCCTACATTATTTTCGGTATCAGAGGTGATATCATTGCCTATTTTAACGTCATCAAAATAAGCCTGATCATCTTCATCTTGAGTAATGCAGAGGATTAAAGGTGGTAAAGGATTGTCCCAAAGCTCGAGCAGTCGTGCCACGGTTGGTATCGATGTTTCATCAGCAATCAGCAATGCTTGACCATTACGCAGATGCTCCACCTTTTCGGGGAACTCACGCTTACTAATCACGCTATTACCTGGTTGCAATGAACGTGCCCAATTACCGCCAGAAGTATCTCCATGCAGATACACATCAACCCATGCTTGCATGCCATCCGAGGTTTGCCATGCTTTTCTCAGTGTGTAATAGCAATGAGATCGTGAGGGACGATCGTTGTCATTTGTGACGTTATGTTCTAAATCAAATAAATAGGCATAGCCTGCTTCACTAACAGGTATCAAGTTAGACGGATTGATCTCTGGTGCTGTTAAGGTCAGACGCAGCATATTTTTACTAACGGGATAGCTGTTTTGTACGATAAATTTTTGTTTAGTCAGCTTGATACTTTTTTTACCGAGTTTCTTATCTGCGCGTTGTTTGAGCAAAATATATTGCGTCTGTAGCTCGCTAAGCTGTGAGATGGGTGCTGCAAAGTCAATGTAAACTTTAGGGTCTTTAATAACATGATTTTGAGTGTTTGATGAAACCTCTAAGTCATTGGGTTTAGCGATAACTGAGATGGCGACGCCTTCAGCATAAATGTCAGTCAACTGTATGTCAGCATTATCCATCTCTTCAGTAGTTAGAAAAGTGAACGCTTTTAAAAAACTCAGTAACTCGTCAAAATGCTCTTCATTTATATGAGCAATGGTGCTTGGCAGTTCTGGAATACTCAATGAGGTGTAGCTGTTTCTGTGGGTTTGATGTTTTATGGTAGCAGTTGATGAAATAGAATCGGTCATATATATACTCACGAACAACAGTGAATGGAAGTAGAAGAATTATATTTTGTGTTAATGATAATTGTTTTTATTACGGTTTACGAGTAAAATCGGTTTTTATTGGTTATCTAATACACATACCATGATTTAAATTAACAACATTAACAACGAGTGTCTCTATGTTACGTGCAAACCAACTGACCATCAGTCGTCAAGGAAATACTCTACTAAACAATGTGAGCTGTGAGATTGATAGTAATCAATTGGTGGCATTGGTTGGACACAATGGTTCAGGCAAGTCAACCTTGATCAAGGCATTAGCAGGCGAGATGGCGAGCAATAGCGGTAGTATCAATTTGGATGAGCGCAGTATCAGTGATTACAGTAGTAAAGAGCTGGCGCGACAAATGGCGTATTTACCGCAGCAATTGCCTGAGGCAGCTGGATTTACGGTACGTGAGCTAGTGATGTTAGGACGTTACCCACATCAAAAATGGCTACAAAAGCCCACCCAGGTAGACAAAGATAAAGTTGCAGAAGCGATGCGTACCACACAGGTGGAGGCATTCGCTGATCGTATTACCGCCACATTGTCAGGCGGAGAGCGTGCGCGAGTTTGGCTGGCGATGTGTCTGGCACAGGACACGAGATATCTGTTACTCGATGAACCACTGGCTGCGCTAGATATGCACTATCAGCTAGAAGTCATTCAGCTGATTCGCCGTTTGGTCGATGAGCAGGGCTTAAGCGTGGTGATTATCGTGCATGACATCAATCTGGCTGCGCAGTATGCCGATCGAGTAATCGCCCTCAAAAAAGGCTGTATCTGTCATAACGGTGATATCAAAAGCACCATGCAACCAGACATACTACACAATATCTTTAATGTCGATATGCAATTACTCAGCCATCCTATAACAGGGCAGCCTGTCGCCATCGCCTAATGTTTGGCGCGTCTTATTTTTCTGACTTGCTTACTCCACCTTATTTGCCCAAAAGATAGGCCACTATGTTTTCTGCTCTTTATAAAAAAAACATCTCTAAAAATGCTATCAATCCCTCAACCAAACGCCTATCGCCAGACTCCTTAACGTTGCCACTAAAGAATTTGTCTCTTGTCTTAGGCTTGGTATTGACCACCATGCTAAGCGCGTGTCAGGAACCAGTGACTGAGCAAAAAGATGTTCAACAAAGTGCTCAAACAGACGCTCAGGCAGCCGACGCGACTCACACGAACATTAATATTGTCTCACCAGACTGGGGTAACGCAGCAACTTTGACCGCAATGGGCTATCCTCCAATTGCGACTGGAGATGTCCGAGTATGGGATAGATGGGTAGGAAAGCCAGCACTGCCATCCGGCACGATTGATTTGGGTATTCGTTATCAACCAAATGCCGAGCTAGTCGCACAGCTGCCTGTCGATTTGGTCGTCGATAACTCGTTTTATCAACACGCTCGCAACCTCTATGGTGATGTGCCTGCAGAGTCTATTATGTTCGCCGCCAAAGGAGAGATTGCCAATTGGGCAGATTATACTGAGCCCACTCGTAAGCTAGGAGAGCTAATTCATGAACCAAAACTGGCCGAAGATTATATTGCCAAAAGCAAAAAAGACATAAGCCTTGCTAGTGCGCGTCTGCAACAGCGCTATCCAAACGTCAAGAAATTCGCCGTGGTACAGTTTGTTGATGCCAATAATATGCGTATGTACGTGGCAAACAGTTTGTTTCAACCAGCGCTCAAGGGCATGGGTAAAGAGCTTGACGTGTTAGGTAAGGGTAACCAGTGGGGATTCGTATCGATACGTATGGGAGACTTGGCGCAGTTAGATGATGAGACTTGTTTGTTGATTATAAACCCACTGAGTCCAATTACACGGGCTGAGATTGATGACAGTTTGATTTGGCAACGTTTGAGTTATGGCAATGAGCGCTGTGTGGGTGAGCTGCCACCAGTATGGATCTATGGTGGTATGTCATCATTGGTCAGCTTGGCCAATAATCTATCAGCAGTCACACTGAAAGGCGGGGCCGCATCATGAGTATAAATACTGCTAATAAGTCATGGCGACTATGGGTAATGCTGATCATGCTCATGGTGCTGTCACTATGGAGTGGCTGGGCGTTAATTGCTCAGGAGTGGACGCGGCCTATTGGTGATTTGCTGATACCGAGCTCGCAGTTAGATATCGGTAGTATGGCGACACAGCTGCATTTGGTGGCAACCAGTATCGTCGCGTTGTTGGCAGGTGGTTTGTTAGGCGTCGTCAGTATTCTACTACAGCAATTGGTCAAAAACCCATTGGCATCAGATACTACTTTAGGGGTCGGTGTGGGCGCGCAACTGGCCATACTGCTCGTGACCTTGTTTTTGCCAAGTTTGGCAGTCTATGGTGGTATTTATGTTGCCTTTGTCGGTGCGATTATCAGTATGGGCTTGGTGTTTGCGTTGTCAGCGCCCAGTCGTTTTAATCCATTAATATTGATACTTGCAGGCTTGGTGGTCAATATTCTACTTGCCGCAGTCGCCAATGTGTTGGTGCTGTTTTTCGCTGAGCGCAGCAATGGTATGATGTCATGGGCGGCTGGGTTTTTGGCACAGAACAGCTGGCATACCAGTACGATGTTAGCGATAACGGCCGTTGTGATGGCGGCGGTTTGTTTGCCATTATTAAAACCACTGACTTTAATGAGCTTGGATGATTTACAAGCCAAGCGTTTGGGTGTGCCTATCAATGGCATTCGTGCGCTAGTGGTACTCATCGTGGCAGTGGTGACAGCGTTAGTCGTGAGTGAAGTTGGGCTGATTGGCTTTATCGGTTTGGGTGCAGCAAGCTTAGTCAATGCGCTAGGTATCTCTGCTATTAATAAACGTTTGGCAGCTGCTTTTGTCCTAGGGGCCTTGCTATTATGGCTGACCAGTAATGTTGCGTTATTGCTCGAACCGATACTTGATATGCAGATTCCCGCAGGGGCGATGACAGGTATCCTTGGTGCGCCATTGATTATTTGGTTGATTCTTCGTCAGCGCCGTGAGCAGATAGAAACGGTAACACCGATGGTCACTGGTAAGCCTGTATCTGTCGGGATATGGCGCTGGGGTGTTGGTGTGGTGGCACTCATTGCATTGGCCTGCTTGTTTGTTCAGGACATGAATGGATGGGGGCTTAGTACCGATTGGGCAATTACTGAGCAGTATCGTCTGCCTCGCAGTTTAAGTGCGGCAGCAACGGGTCTAATGTTAGCCGTCGCTGGTGTGCTACTGCAAACGCTCACGCGTAACCCGATGGCGAGTCCAGAAGTGCTGGGTGTCAGCTCGGGCGCAGCGCTTGGCGTTATCTTAGGGTTTTTACTGCTGCCTAGCTTGGGGTTGTCTGCAGGATCAGGCACGCTGCTAATCTCAGGGCTGTCTGGTGCGATGCTGGTGCTGCTACTGGTTATGTGGCTGGCGCGCCGGGTTAGCTCAGGCTATCTATTATTGGTCGGTATTGGTATTGCTGCCATGATGGATGGGGTGATGCACATGGTGAAGCTGTCTGGTGATCCACGGTTAGAGGCGATGCTTAGCTGGCTATCGGGTACCACTTATAGCGCGCAACCTAGCACTGTCTGGTATCTTATTGGTATTGCTGTTATTTTGTTTGCACTTAGTCTGCTGGTGATAAAACCATTGCGTATCCTTGGCTTGGGTACGGGCGTGGCTCGTAACTTGGGCGTTGCGGTCACACCTGTGACGCTGGCACTGTTAGTACTGGTTGCCGCACTGAGTACGGCCAGTACGCTTGCAGTAGGGCCGCTTAGCTTTATTGGTTTGATGGTGCCGCATCTGGCAACATCACTGGGAGCGACCAAACTTGAACGTCAATTGCCATTGGCCGCTTTGCTCGGTGCAGGGGTGATGGTGATAGCAGATTGGATTGGGCGTTATGTTATCTTTCCTTATGAGCTGCCTGCGGGTACGGTAGCAGCGATTATTGGTGGCGCTTATTTCTTATGGCTGATTCGCAAAGTGCCTGTATCTGCGAGTTGATGGTCTTTATGCGAATAAGAACGTTTCAGACAGCTTAGTGTTCACTGATAATGTGACCTAATCTATGAGTAGAACCAACCCCGTTTTTCTGTAAACCAGATAAACGGGGTTTTTATGTGTTTAACATGCCATGCTTTGTTGTATGTCATCTGTCGCACTCAATGCTACTGCCACAAAAGCAGCAACCGTCGCGCTGTTGTTATTTTGCTTATGTTGAATATGCACAGGAACCTGTGTACTGACATGGTTTAACGCTATAAAATGACAGCCATCACTATATAGTTTGCGTACGCAATAGGGTGCAATCGCCACGCCCAGTCCTGCTGCCACTTCGGTCACCAATGTCTGCATATGCTTGGGTTGGCTGATGATATTGGGTGAAAACCCAGCTTGCTTACATAGTGTGATGGTTTCATCAAATAGACCAAGCGCTTCATCGCGGTTAAAAATAACAAACTTTTCGTCTTTTAATTGCACTAAATCAATGGTTTGTCGGTCGGCTAAAGCATGGCTTTGGTTCACAATTGCCACCAATTTGTCGATATAAATATTGTGGCTGATAAAGTCATCAGCAATGGCGCTCGGTAATGGCCGCGAAAACCCAATGTCGATACGGTCATTATTAAATGCTTCTATCTGTTCGGTCACCGTCATCTCAAACAACGAGACGTGTACGTGCGGAAATTTTTCTTTATAACTGCGTACCAGTGTGGTCATAAAGGTCAAACAAGCTGAGCTCAAATGCGCGATATTAAGTGTGCCTATTTGTCCATCATGTGCTCGCTTCACTTGTATCTTTGCTTGTTCTGCTAAGGCTAAAATAACAGCACCGTCTTTCAGTAGTTGCTCGCCAGCGGGCGTGATAGTCACTTCACGAGAAGTACGGTTAAACAGGACAACCCCCAATTCTGTCTCTAATGATGAAATCTGACGACTGATGGCAGGTTGTACCGTATATAGCTCACGCGCTGCTTCTGAAAAGCTCTGGTGCTTGGCTACTGCCATAAAGCTTTTGAGTGTTTTTATATCCATATTAGCCATACCTTTTATCAATTTATCTTATCAGCTCATCGTTCAGTCTTAACTTTTATATCTATACATTATTTGTATGGATTCAATCATATACTATCATTTTTGTTATTGATTGCTAAGCTCTATACTGGTGGCATGATTTATTAAGCTGAGAAAATAATGGATAAGCCTGTACTAAACCAACCATCAAGCCAGTCGTCGAGCCAATCACTAAGCCGGTTTATTCTGCTGTTAATGACCGCTGCCATTGCGGCAACGGCGGCAAACTTATATTACAACCAGCCTATTTTACCGCTCATCGGTGCTGAGTTTGATTTGACCGACTCACAACTGGGCAGTATTCCGGCATTGACGCAGTTTGGTTATGCGTTTGCTTTGCTATTTATCTCACCATTGGGCGATTCTATTGCGCGTAGACGCTTGATTGGTATCTTATCCTGTTTATTAGTAGCCGCATGCGGTTTTGCTGCCGTGTCACCAAGTTTGCCTATACTGTTACTATCCGTATTTTTGATCGGTGTTAGTGCCAATATTACCCAGCAGCTCATTCCATTTGCTGCGTCCATGGTGTCACCTGAAAACAAGGGTGCAACGCTTGGCACGCTGATGATGGGGCTAACCATTGGTATTTTATTATCTAGAACCTTAAGTGGGTTTGTAGGTGAGCAACTTGGCTGGCGCAGTGTGTTTGTGATGTCTGCGGCGTTTGCCGCTGTCTTTGGGGTACTGCTTCGGGTGTTTTTGCCAACCAATACACCGCATACCACGCTGCGTTACTTTCCACTTATCAAAAGTAGCTTATCACTATTTGTAAA
>NZ_JBQSVP010000069.1:0-15691 GCF_052376345.1 Psychrobacter sp. AOP5-GZ1-6
GTGGATTTTGCCCAAAAATTCTGACAAATTTTATCTGATTGAATGAGAGACATAACTATAATGACGACAATAACCACCCAAACAGAACAGGGTTTATATATCAATCCTGAAGCCTTAACTGCTCATTTGCCAGCACTGCATTACCATAACGGTCGATTACATATGGAGCAGGTTAATGTTGATGACGTAGTCAAGCATTATGGCACGCCATGTTATGTTTATTCAAAACAGGCGATATTGGATGTTTATCAGGCTTATACTGATAGCTTTTCTAGCTTGCCGCACCAGGTTTGCTACGCTGTCAAAGCGAATTCTAACCTTGCGGTGCTTGGAGTGCTTGCGCAAGCAGGAGCAGGGTTTGATATTGTCTCACGTGGTGAGTTAATGCGAGTATTGGCGGCAGGTGGGGATGCTGCCCGCGTTGTATTCTCAGGTGTTGGTAAGACGTGTGATGATATTGAATATGCACTGAATCAAGGTATTGGTTGTTTCAACGTTGAGTCCATTAGTGAGCTTTCTTTAATTAATGAGGTAGCACAGCAGCTTGATAAACCAGCGCCGATTTCACTACGGGTAAATCCAAACGTAGATGCCAAGACCCATCCTTATATTTCAACGGGTTTAAAAGACAATAAATTTGGTATCGCACACGAAGATGCAGTGGCTGTCTATGAGCAAGCTGCGACATTGTCACATATCGATATTGTCGGTATCGACTGTCATATTGGCTCGCAACTGACGGAAGTAGAGCCATTCGTGGCGGCATTGGACAAAGTGATTGAGCTGGTACATAGCCTACGTGAGAAAGGTATTGAGCTACGTCATATCGATTTGGGTGGCGGTCTTGGCGTGCGCTATATCGATGAGACGCCCGTATCTATGGATGAGTTTGCTGCTGCGTTATTACCAAAGCTAAGCGAGCTTGGTTTAACGGTATTCTTTGAGCCGGGCCGCAGTATCGTGGCCAATGCAGGAGTGCTATTGACTCGAGTTGATGTGCTAAAGCCAACCGAACATAAAAACTTTGCTATCGTTGATGCGGCGATGAATGACTTGATTCGTCCAGCATTGTATCAGGCAGAGATGGCAGTGATTCCAGGCGTCTTGCCTAGCGACGGTATCGATACTGCTGGTACACAGCCATGGGATATGGTTGGCGCGATTTGTGAAACGGGTGATTTCTTAGCAAAAGATCGTTTATTGTCATTGGCAGTAGGAGATACGTTAGCAGTTACAGGCGCTGGTGCTTATGGCTTTACCATGAGTAGCAACTATAATTCGCGTCCCCGTGCTAGCGAAGTGATGGTAGCTGATAATCGTCATCAACTGATTCGTCAGCGTGAAACGATTGAGTCACTATATGAAAATGAAACGTTGTGGCAGTCTTAATAGACTTACCTAGCGTTCATTAGGTCTTAGTTGCGACAGAAAACCCATTATTGAAATAACAATGGGTTTTTTTATGACAAAATTTGATAGCAGTGATAGTTATGAATGTATCTGACAGCGTGCTAATATAAGCCATACATAAAAATAGGATAGGATATCAAAGGTATGCTAATAGAATTTACTAAGATGCATGGTCTAGGCAATGATTTTATGGTCATCGATTTGGTGACCCAGCGCTTAGAATTAACCAAGGATTTGGTACAGTTATTGGGAGATCGTCATTTAGGTATTGGCTTTGACCAGCTGCTAGTCGTTGAGCCACCTATGCGTCCGGATGTTGATTTTAGTTATCGTATTTTTAATACTGATGGTACAGAGGTTGAGCAGTGTGGTAATGGTGCACGATGTTTTGCTCGTTTTGTCCAAGCACGTAAACTGTCATTTAAACAGCGTCTACGTGTTGAGACTGCTAGCGGTATTATCACGCTGACTACAGATCGTTATGGTTGGGTAGAGGTCGATATGGGCAAGCCCAAATTTGAGCCGGATGAGATTCCATTTAGCCCGAGAGCCACTACCAAAATCCAAAACGCCTACCACCTAGATGTAAATGGCACACCTGTACAGCTCTATGTTGCCAATATGGGTAATCCTCATGCGGTTATCAAGGTCGATGATGTGCTTGATGCTGAGGTCGAAACCTTGGGCAAAGCCATTGAGTCACATCCGGCTTTTCCAGATCATGTAAACGTCGGCTTTATGCAGATTATGAATCAGCGTCATATTCGCCTGCGAGTTTATGAGCGCGGCGTCGGTGAAACCCAAGCTTGCGGTACAGGCGCTTGTGCTGCAGTGGCTGTTGGTATACGTGAAGGCTGGTTGGATGAAGGGGAAGAAGTACGCGCACAGCTCTATGGTGGCAGTATGATTATCAAATGGCAGCCAGGTTATTCAGTCATGATGACTGGCCCAACGGCCTTTGTCTATGAAGGTGTCTTTAGTCCAGATGGATTAATGGCACAAGCAGGTATCAAACCTAATTCAGAAGGCTAATGGAATTTTGGTTCATGCACAACGATAAGCGGCTCATATTAACTGCTAGGTACATACGATGGTCGTCTCTAATAGAGCTATGTCAAACAAAAATAGTCAGCGCCTGCCTGTATCAGAGTCAGAAGCATGGTTGTCAGATACACAAGCAGCCACTATAGAAGCAGATGCCGCGTTAAGGGAGTTGTTGTCAGATGTGCATCGTTGGCTAAACACTTTATCAGTGCGTAATCACTCGCGGCATACTTTAACGGCTTATTTTTCTGGATTAAACCAACTGGCGCTATTTTTGCGAGGTAAGTGCTTGACGTGGACGCGTTGTGATAAGCGCCAATTAGCCCAACATATCAGCCAACGCCTCGATGAAGATAAGCTTGCGCTTGCCAGTGTGCAGCAAGAGTTATCAGCTATTCGCCATTTTTATGGTTGGTTGATTGAAGAGGGACTGGCACGTATCAATCCAACGACAGGCTATCAGCTGAAACGTAGCCCTCGACCGCTACCGTCTATCGCTGATGTGGACTTACTCACTCAATTACTTGATCAAGAGATACCAGATTCTCCGGAACAAGCGCGTTTATGGTTACGTGATAAAGCCATGTTTGAGCTGCTTTACAGTAGTGGCTTGCGTGTTGGTGAGCTGGTTGCGCTAGATATGGCCGATGTGGACCTGTCAGAGTTACGGGTACGTGTGACAGGTAAAGGTAACAAAACACGCTTAGTACCTTTAGGTATAAAGGCTGCAGAGGCTATAACGCGCTATCTGCCGCATCGTAATCTGTGGGTCGAGCAGATGGACACAGCTTTGTTTATCAGCGAAAAGTTAGGCACACGTTTGTCAACGCGAGCGGTGCAGCAACGATTAAAGGTAGCTGCAACACGGGCAGGTATTGCTCAAAATATGTATCCGCATTTGTTGCGACATTGCTTTGCCTCACATATGCTATCAGGTAGTGGCGACTTGCGAGCGGTACAGGAAATGCTCGGTCATAGTGATATCAGCACCACGCAAATTTATACCCATGTTGATTTTGCTAAACTGACACAGGTCTACGATCGCGCTCATCCCCGAGCTACTCATGTGCAAAATGACAGTGATTCAAACTCGAGCTAAGTATCGGTTACGCCAAACGATGGCAGTCAAAGATGGGCATTTTTTGTCGCCCTTGCAGTTGTGTTGGTTTGTCTAGTGATGCCAATACCAAAGCATAATGCTGTTTTTCTTCGTTATTAGCGGTATCATTCAGCTCGCTGTCATCGTAGCTGTTTATGATGGTACCATCGTAAGCAGCAATCGTACTATGCCCCCACGTTTGGCGAATATCCCCATTTTTATAAACATGATCACCGCCCTGTGCCGCACCGATGACCATGCATTGGCTGTCTAGAGCACGTGCCCGCAACAATAAAGACCAATGCGCCTGGCCTGTTAGATAAGTAAATGCGGCAGGCGCGCTCAATATATCTGCACCTGCTTGCCTTAGACGTTGCGCCAATGCTGGAAAACGTAAATCAAAGCACACCATCATGCCTAGATGGTAAATTTCATTGTTTGCTTCGAGCGGTACAGTCACTGTTTGTGTGCCTGGCTCAAAAGTTGCGGCTTCATTATAGCTGCCTTGCTTATCTGCCACGGTTGCTGTGAATAAATGAATCTTGTCATAACGCGCCACTTGCTTACCGTCAGGAGCAAACAGTTGACTGACTTGGCGCAATCTACCATCTGGTACGATCATGCCATCTGGACGATAAAGGCAAGGTAGTGAGCCTACCAATACATACATACCGTAAGTGTGCGCATATCCAGCGATGGTTGCTGATAGTTCATCGAAACGCTCTGCGGTAGAAAACTGCTGTCCCATACTACAGCAGTTTTCTGGTAGAACAACAAGTTGAGCACCTTGCGCACGTGCTTCGATAATGGCAGCTTTGATATCATTGAGGTTTTTTTCAATATTTTGCTGGCTATTCATCTGAATGGCAGCGGTTAGCAATGGATTGTTTGTTTTGCTATTCATAGTAGTGTTCTCAGTGAGTTTTGAGACTTGTTTATTCAAATTTAATATTTAACAGACCCTGATATTATTCATCATACCTAGAGCTTGTCCTCAATCTAAAGAATAAACTGTAGATGGGCTAAAATTGCCAATATATTCATATTCACAGTAGGCTTTTCTTTGTTAATCTACCATTTTTCTCATTTCAGCTCAGTTAAATGATTATTGCTTGGGTTAAAAGCATGCTCCAGTTAGACGCACAGTTTTCATATCAATTATTTAGTAATTTATGCTGAAATGCTAAGATTTACATAGTTTTATGACAGAAAAGTAATAAATGTATCTGAACAGAGTATAAATTATCATAGCAAGATTGCATCAAAAAATGCTATCGTCATGTCCTAATAACGTTAAACTACTCGTTTAACCAAATATATATAGAATAATATTTTACTATCGGAGTGTAATAAGCCGCCCATGAGTATGTCGTTTGGATTGGCAACCACGCTGAGTACCTCACAGAAACTAACCCCTCAGATGCAGCAAGCTATTAAATTGCTGCAGCTCTCTAGTCTTGAGCTCGCACAAGAGGTTCAGGCCAAGCTGGATAGTAATCCATTGCTTGAACGTGTCGAAGATGATGAAGATGAGTACGATCATAGTGGCGATGATACTATCGATGAGCTGAATGAGCCATTGACGTTAGATAGCTGGAATCAAAATTCGGATGCTGATTCATCGACTGCTAACTCTGAGTATGATGAGGGGTTTAGTGATAGCTTTGATAAACTACAGCAAGTAAATATCGATGATGGTGCGGTAGACAATCATACTATGGATAGCGATGATTACAGTAGTTTTAATAGCGCTGATAGTGGTAATCATGCATCAGTGGCTACCAATACGGGTAACAAAAGCGATGAAGACTTTGATAGCTATCAAGGTGGTACGTCTGCCACTATCCAAGATCATGTGCGTTGGCAGCTAAATTTTAAACACCTTTCAGAAGCGGATATGGTGATCGCTACGTATCTAATAGATTCTATGGATGATATGGGGTTTATTCGGCTAGATGTTGATGAGTTTCTACAAAGTTTAGATACCATGGCAAGCTTTTATCAATGGGATGAGTGTGTTGAGAAAGATGAAATAATGGCCGTATTACGCATTATTCAATCTTGTGACCCGCTGGGTGTTGGTGCACGAAGTTTGAGTGAATGTCTCGCTATTCAGTTATCCAAGCTTAATACCGATACAGAATATTTAATAGAAGCCCAAGCGCTATTATCAGCTAGTGATCATTTAGTCAGTAATAATATCAAAGCACTTACTGAGCAGACAGGGCTCGCGGCTGAAAAAATCACACCTGCATTAAATCTATTACGCAGCTTAAACCCTTCGCCAGGCTTATTGTTTCAGAGTAGTCAACCAGATTATGTGCGTGAAACAGACAGCTACGACATTCCTGATGTATTGGTTACACCTGTTCGTCATCAAACGAGTGATAATAATTTAGAATCTGATGTACAGGATGATGCTTGGTATGTGCGTCTCAACCCCGACACATTGCCAAAGTTACGGGTCAATCAAGAATACGCCAATTTAGTTAAGCGTGGTGACGACAGTCCTGATAATCAATATTTACGCGAAAACCTCACTGATGCGCGTTTGTTCATTCGTAGTATCGAAGAGCGTAATCAGAACTTGCTAAAAGTGGCAACCAGTATTGTCCGTTATCAGCAAGAGTTTCTGTTACATGGTGCTACGGCAATGCAACCGCTGATACTAAAGGTTATCGCAGAAGAAGTTGATTTGCATGAATCTACGGTATCGCGTCTAACTACTAGCAAAACAATTTTGACACCACAAGGATTGTTTTCACTAAAACACTTCTTCTCATCACATGTCAGTAGTAATGACGGTGACATATCTTCAACGGCTATTAGCGCCATGATTAAGCAGCTTATAGCCGATGAAAATCCGAAAAAGCCATTATCAGACAGTCGTATCAAGGACAGTTTATTAGCGGAGGGTATCGATATCGCTAGAAGAACAGTGGCTAAATATCGTGAAGCGATGAATATTGGTTCATCTACCCAGCGCAAACAAAAATATTAAGGCGTGTTGTATGTTTGACAATAGCACTGATAGTACCTATTTATGAATGCTCAGCACACTTTAAGTGATGTTATTCAAAAAGTTGTGAGTAATGTCATACAATGGTCTTTTATGGCTTAATTCAAATATAAAAAATAAAATTTTTTGATTATATAGAAACATGATAGAAACAACAGGTTTTATTACATTTAATTACAATATAGTGTCTTGCTACTATTCAATTTTCATGACAAATTAGAGTCATACCAACAACGAAATCTAAATATCGATTTAGCCTATTTATAGCAGCAATCAGAGAGATGATGAAAGGATACATTAGCATTTGATTACATGCATTGACTATCAAAGGCGATAGATTAGCGGTTGGTAAAGCAGGGTGATAAAGGCAGGAATGCTATTTCATCTGTTGATTGTTAGTACAAACAAAAGGACAATAATATGAATGTTTCTATCAGTGGTCACCATATCAGTGTTACCGAAGCTATGGATAAAGCGGTGCGTGAAAAGCTTGAGAAAGTAGAACGACACTTTGATCAGATACAAAGTATTAAAGTGATATTATCGTTGGATAACAATGGTTCTAGCGATGGTGGTAAAAAAAGCCATAAAGCTGAAGCGATAATGAGAGTCTCAGGTCAAGAAATGTTTGTCCAATCGTGTGAAGATGATATGTATAAAGCCATTAATGACATGGCAGACAAACTTGATAGACAAGTACGTAAATATAAAACCCGCCAAGATCGTAAAAAGACTCAGGGTGCTGGACGTGACGACCGCTATGACGATCTCACAGCTGCCGACGTGGTACCTGCAGTATAATGCAATGAGTTTTAGTACTGAGTGTTAGTGTTTTTCAGATTTAACGAGTATTGGCTGATTCAATAACAACAGGTAAGATAATAAAGAGGACATCTGGCCCATATAGTTAAAACTTGATTCTACTAAATTGGCATGATAATACAAAAAAGGAAAAAGGCCTCAACGTATGATACGTTTGAGGCCTTTTCTATTATCAAGTATTTATACTGAGCTTGTTATAATGACTAGCCGCCACCAACGGCTTGTACTACCTCGATGTCCATTCCTTCCACGATACGTAGATGACCAAGCTCACTTTTGGGGATAAGCTCACCGTCGATTTCTACCGCATAACGCCCTTGGCTAAGTCCAAGTTCATTGATAACCAATTGCACAGTCTGGTGGGTAGTTTGCAATGTCTTACCATTGACACTAATGGTACTCATAAAAAACACTCCTTAATGGTTTCGTATTACTGCTATCAGCATAATGATTCTTCACATTGTCTGTTATCTATTTTATATGAGTGTCTATTTGGCTGCTGAATCATGTATTTTGAATGCTGATAGTGCTAGCCATAGCCAACCGATAATCATTAATACACCACCGATAGGTGTAATAGCTCCGAACCACAGTGGCGCCCCAAGTGTCATTGCATAAAGACTGCCCGAAAATATGATAATACCGATCTGTAGTAGCCATGCCGTTGTCTGAGTGATGTATTTGAGACGAATCAGCAGACCAACCAGCAGCAATCCAAGTGTATGGATAAATAAATATAAGGTCGCCGTGTGCCACCATTCTAGCTGTTGAGCACTGGCAATGTTTTTGAGGCCATGCGCGCCGAATGCACCTAGGGCGACGGCGACAGCCATATTGATCGCTGCAATACCTATCCAATTTAGCATGTTGAATTCATCTTATCTAAAAGCTATCACGACTAAAAGGCAGCTGTTATTGAATGTCATCTGGCAAGATGACGCTATCAATGGTCATTGCATCGCGAATCTTATCCATGGCATTTTTTTCGATTTGGCGGACACGCTCTGCAGAGATAGAGTAGACGGCTGCTAGCTCATGCAAGGTAGATTTTTGCTCAGAGAGCCAGCGCTGTTCGACGATATCGCGAGAACGGTCATCGAGAGTATCCATCGCTGCGATTAAGGCAGAGGAGTTATTCTCTTCCCAGTCTGATTCTTCTAACTGCTCAGCAGGATCGATGCCATCTTCTAAAAATAGCTGCGGTGCATAACGTCCATCGTCATCATCACTAGATTGCGCTTCAAATGATGCATCATAAGATGTGAGCCGTGACTCCATCTCTAGTACTTGTTTACGCGTGACATTGAGATCTTTTGCAATAGCATCAGCTTCTTCTAGAGTCAGCTGATTGTTGGTCTTTTTGAGACTACGCAAATTAAAGAACAGTTTGCGATGTGCTTTGGTGGTCGCAACTTTTACGATCCGCCAGTTTCGAATCACAAATTCATGAATCTCCGCCTTAATCCAATGTACAGCAAAGGATACCAAACGTACGCCTTTGTTGGGGTCAAAGCGTTTTACGGCTTTCATTAGACCTAGGTTGCCTTCTTGAATCAAGTCGGCTTGTGGTAAGCCATAACCGGAGTAACTGCGCGCAATGTGAATCACAAAGCGTAGATGTGACATCACAAGTAATCGTGCTGCTTCCACATCACCGTCATCATAGTAGCGATGCGCTAGCTCTTGCTCTTGTACTGGTGTCAAAATAGGAATTTGATGGACGGTATTGATATAAGCACCGAGATTGACCCCAGGTGCAGATAAATGGGTTGGCATCGCAGGTACTAAGTCACGGGTACTGGTATCACCTAGCGCATTCGCATCATAAGGTGGTCGTTGTGCGGCAGCTTTTAGCGCTGCATCACGTGCTTCGTTTATTACCGGTGCTGCCTCATCTTTTGTAGCATCATTAGAAGTATTAGCCATATTCTTGACCTTATTAAATAGTGACGCAAATAGTCATATAAAAATATTTATAGTTGTAATTGTAAAGGATAGCGACACTTAGTTGCTATCAGTTTTAGTAATGATGAAGTGATATATTGTATCGAAACGCTGTGATGATATGCTATTAGTTGTCTGTTGGTGGGTGACGCTATTAATAATCAATAGCAGCTGAGTTTGACGACAAAAAGCAGTGATATCAGCTTGTGAGTTGGCATCGGTGGCGACGACATATAGTGAGTCACCATTTGCGACATCACGTAATGCCACTTTGGTTTTTAATAACGGCATCGGACAAGCAAGTCCGCGGCCATCGACGAAGCGAGTAATATTAATGCTAAGTGGTCTTATCTCTGCATTCTGGTTTAAAGCACTGTTATCTGCTTTCAATAAGGCTAAAAGTTGATTGATCTCTTGTTGATCAGCACTAGAGATTTTTTCTGATAATCTTATAGCGTCATGTGTATGGAGGATGGTGGACTGACTATCAGCAGACATAAAACAACCTTTATAAAGACCAATACTTTAATTGGCACTATTTTTATGGTAAATAATAGTTGGTTTTAGAATATTGTTAATTTTAAGGTTTTGTTATGGAGTGCCTTGTGCTCAATAGCAACCCAAACCTATTGTTTAAGTTGCTATTATAGCAAATAGCCAAGGTATCAGTGCAGTTGAATATAATCAACATCGTATTCGGTTCGTTAGAATCACACAATGATGTTGCACGATAGTGACACACCGCTTAGTTATTGGTAGTCGAAAACATACTAGAATTGACCTTGTATCAACAAGCTCGTATAGTCGACAAAACATGGTTCATACTCACTTGTATAGGATAAGTATTTGTATCACTCTAATAGACAGTCGATGTTTGGTAGTACCAGCATCCGTTCATCGAATATACACAAGTCAAACCAACATGTGCTCTGCTTCATGTCGCTTTTTTGTGGACGAAAAAAAACGATGCTGTCTATAGCGGTATCAAGTGCTTTTGCATCAGGAGTTGCAGCGGCATTATTGATGGCCATACCCGCTGCGGCCAATAGTATTGACTGGAGTGGTAGCAGTAATCAAACAGAGTCAACCAATTATAATTCGTGGCAGCCTGCAAAAACCGACACACTAAGTCTACCTAGCTTGCGTGGTCAAGGCTTGAGCTTCGCTGAACAATATCAAAATAAATTGCTTGGTGAGTGGTCGCTACGAAATGTCAATGGTAGCATTAAGATGGAGCATGACCCTTGGATTCAAGAAACGCTCAAAGACATGACGTGGCGTCTTAATGCTCAAGCGCGGCAACAAGCACTAATGGGCTTGGTGATTATTGATAGCCCTAGTATTAATGCCTTTGCGGCACCAGGCGGTGTCATTGGAATCAATACAGGAACCATATTGGCAGCCAAAAGTATGGACGAGCTTGCCAGTGTGATAGCGCATGAAGTTGCGCATCTTAGCCAACATCATTATGAGAGTGGTGTCGATGACAGCAAAAAAGCATTACTGATGCAGGTAGGAGGTATGCTAGCGGCGATAGCAGCGTCAGCGGTCGATGGTGATGCAGCAGCAGCGGTGATGATGGGTAGCCAAACAGCGACGATGAATAGTAGCATGGCGTTTAGTCGCAGCAATGAGCGTGAGGCTGATCGGATAGGAATGCAAATCATGACTCACGCAGGTTATGATCCGAGAGCGATGCCGCGATTTTTTGCGACCATGAATCAACAAAGTCAGCTGAATCAATCCGAAAACCAGTTCTTACCAAGTTTTATACTCTCACATCCATTGACTAACGAGCGCTTGAGTGACTCACAAAGTCGCGCGCAGAGCTATCCGTCATTATCATTGAGCCAGCAGCAACGTCATCAAGCGTTGTTTGATCTGCTCTATTGGCGTGTACAAAGTATGGGTAAGCATGCTTCTAAGACAACATTGACCACTGCTGCCAATAATAGCGTTGGTGCTAAATTGGCATTGATGAATTGGTATGGTGAGCAGCAACGTTTTAAAGATGCCGAAAAAGTACTGAGTGAAATCAATGCATTGCCAGTGGAACAGCGTCAAAGGTTGGAGCCTTTGTTATCGATTACTCATAGCCAAGTATTGACAGAACAAGATAAGTGGTCAGAAGCCGCTGAGATTTTAGATGGGCAACATCGTCTTTATCCTGAGCGTCGTGATCTTCGGATTTATTTGGCCGAAGCGCTCACCAACAGCAACCAGCCAGCTAAAGCGCAAGCATTGCTCAAAACTTTGATAGAGCAGCAGCCAAGTGATCGCTATGCTTGGCAGAGTTTACAGCTGGCCAATGAGAAGTTAGCAAAAACGACTACATCACCACAATTAGCCAATATTGCGACAATCAATGCGTTGCGCTATCGGAGTCAGGATCAGCTATGGAGTAATCGCTATGAAAGCGCGCTAATATCACTCACACAAGCTAAGCAACTGGCAGAAAAACTACAAAATACCACGCAAGCAAATAGTGCACGCCCACTCTTGGCTAATATCAATGCAGAAATTAAGGCAGTAAAAACCGCCAAAGACTTTAAGCCTTAGGCGGTTATTTGTATCAAAATACCGATTAATCAATAATAGGTAACGAGCTATTTGCTTTGCAGTGCTTCTTTTACCAGTTTAGAGATGATAGCTGGATCAGCACGACCTGCGGTTTTATTCTTTAACACACCCATCACACTACCCATATCACGCATAGATGTTGCACCTTGCTCAGCGACTTCTGCTTGTACCAAGGCTGTAAGCTCCTCATTATCCATTTGTTTTGGCATAAACTCATTGATGATGTTGATTTCAAACTGCTCTTTGGCTGCTAAGTCGTCACGACTGTTTTCGGTAAAAATACCAAGCGACTCGTGTCGCTGTTTTAGCTGCTTTTGTAGTACTTCTAATACTTGGTCATCGTCAAGTTCTGTTTGACGATCAATCTCGATTTGCTTGATGACGGCTTGTATGTTACGCAATACTTTAACACGCTCAAGCTCACGAGCTTTCATGGATAATTTGATGCTATCCGATAAGTTTTGTTTAATTTGGCTCATTGTTATTATCCTTATTGGCTAAGTGTTAATCATAAAAATTGTAGCATAAAAAACGCCACTGATATCAATTGATAACAGTGGCGTTAGTGTAGCGCTTGTATTTAACTAATCGTAATATAGATTAGTACATACGAGTGGTACGAATAGTTTCGCGTTGTAGTTTTTTCTTATAACGCTTTACGGCAGCTGCTTTTTTACGCTTACGTACTTGCGTTGGTTTTTCATAAAACTCGCGCTTACGTACGTCTGATAATACACCAGCTTTTTCACAAGCACGCTTGAAACGACGGATAGCGATATCTACTGGTTCGTTTTCTTTAACCTTAACTGCAGGCATGAAGACTCCTTGATTAGGATGAGATATAAAGGCATTAGTTTGGCTGTGTATTAGTATTTAGCCGTGATATCTCAAGACCACAGGCATCAGCTCAAACTAGGATAATATTGCGCATGAGCACAAGGGCAGGTATTTTAATAAATAATATTAAAAAAGTCAATAAATTTAGTGTGTTAATCCATATTTATCATGCAAACTGCATGATGTGATGTTGAGATAAGGATAGGTTGTTGTGTGAACTATATATTTTAGCGAATATTGGATGTATACATAAATATCTTGCATAAAATTATCATGAATAAAAACCCTACTGTCTATAACGGTTTGGTTGGAGTTTATGCTATGATATTTTCCATATAGTAGTAAGCATATTAACCGTTTTGTGTGCATTTTATTGAGGATGTTTGAATGAAAAAGACAGTATTAAATACGGCGTTGAGTACAGCATTTATTGTCGCTTTTAGTTTTGGTGTTAGCGCTTGTGGTGGTCACGAAGAGGGCGAGTCACATGAAGTATTGGCAAAAGATCGCGTAGATGCTGCCTCAGCACTTGCTCGTGAAAATGCACCTGACGCTGAAGAGTTCGACTTTCCAGAAACCGCAGTCGCTCCAGTCGATGGTACAGAGGCAACAGACGAAGCAGGCGACACAGATGCCGCTACTGAAGCCACGACCGATGACAGTATAGACACTGATACCGATGCAGCGGCTGATACCGATGCTGCGGCTACGGATAGTACTGATATGGAAGCTGCGGACGCTGACACAGCGGAGTAAGTACTGATTTTATGGTTGTTGTGATTTCTACTAGCGCGTGTCCTCATTTTGAAAATATCGATAAAAATGAGAACACGCTATAGAAACAAGCCATAAATTAGCGCCACAATTTGAGGCAATGCGCAGCTGCTAGCACGAAATATTAGGTAAAGGTGTGACTATGATGAATAAACAACAGCGTATGAGCAAACTGACCGTCTCCGCCATTAGCATTAGTATGTTACTGGTATTGAGTGCTTGTAGCAGTGATGACGCCGACACTGAATCTCCTACGGCTGTTAATGAAACCACGACTAGTACTGCTGTAGCAGACACGCCAACAGCGGAGTCTGAAGTGGCTGAATCTGAAACTGCTGCGCCTGAATCTATACCTGAAGCAGACGCTGCTGAGTCGACTGTGACGACAGAAAAGTCAGAAGTAGAAGCATCAAAGCCAGAAGTGGCTGCTGAGCCTGAAGTATTGGCTGCTGACGCAGGTGCTAAGCTCTATGAGTCAAACTGTAAAGTGTGTCATGAGGCAGGTTTGCTTAATGCACCAAAATATGGTGATAAAGCCGCGTGGGCAGCACGTCTTAGCAAAGGTAAAGATACGCTGCATATACATTCAGCAAAAGGCTTTAAGAATATGCCAGCGCAAGTGACTGACAAGATAAGTGAAGCACAGGTCTATGCTGCTGTAGATTATATGATAGAAGCAGTCAGCTGATACTATATATAGAATATATTCGCCATTGAAATTTGCTAAAATAACCGTCATTGTGACTGACAATGGCGGTTTTTTAATGCGCGTTCTTTGTTATGTCAAAGCTAAAAATATAGTCAGCTGTGTCTAGGGCGTGCCCTAAGTCATTTGGTCTATCCAATGATTGAAACCTCCGTTTTTATGGCTACTCAAGCTTTAGCGCCAGCATATAGTGGAGTTCAAATAATTTCGATACAAGGAAATCGAGTGCAAGCTATACATTAGTATGGTCAGCGAGGATGACGATGTAGCGGATTTATATGGATTTGACTATAAAAAGACAAACATTGCAAAAGTAGCATAAAAATAAAAGCATAAAGGCAAAAATATGAAAGTGTTGGGTTTAGAGACCTCTTGTGATGAGACTGGTCTAGCGATTTTTGATAGCGAGCAGATGGCTAATGACAATCAAGGTTTGGTTGGGCAAGTGCTGTATTCACAAATAGAGCTGCATGCCCTCTATGGCGGCGTGGTACCTGAGCTTGCCAGTCGCGATCATATTCGCAAACTAGTGCCTTTGCTCAATGAGCTGTTAGAGCAGTGCGATATGAAAAAAAGCGAGATCGATGCGATTGCTTATACCAAAGGCCCAGGTCTCATTGGTGCGTTGATGACGGGCGCATTATTTGGACGCAGTTTGGCTTATGGTTTGGATATCCCAGCGATCGGCATTCATCATATGGAAGGGCATCTACTGGCACCGCTGATGGGTGCACACCCTCCTGCGTTTCCTTTTGTGTCGTTACTGGTCTCTGGTGGACATACGTTACTGATCGCTGCACGTGGGGTCGGGCAGTATGAGATATTAGGTGAATCGATAGATGATGCTGCCGGTGAGTGCTTTGATAAAGCGGCTAAGATGCTAGGCTTGCCTTATCCTGGTGGCCCCAATATCGCTAAATTGGCTGAGACAGGTAACCCTGATGCGTACCATCTGCCCAGACCGATGTTACATCGTGGTTTAGACTTTTCTTTTAGTGGTATGAAAACAGCCGTGCATAATCTCATCAAAGACACGCCACTATCAGGAGGGTCAGGTAATAGCTCTGATAGCGATCCACAAGTGCGAGCGGATATTGCTGCCAGTTTTCAACATGCAGTGGTCGATACATTGGTGAAAAAGTGCGTCAAAGCACTCAAGCAAGTTGATATGAGCCGACTGGTGATAGCAGGTGGTGTCAGCGCTAATACGCATTTGCGCACGACTTTAGAAGCTGAACTGGCAAAGATAAACGCGACGGTGCATTATGCACCACCTGCCTTGTGTACGGATAATGGGGCGATGATTGCTTATGCAGGTTATGAGCGCTTGCAGGCTGGGCAGTCTGATGAACTAGCCGTGAGCTGTGTGCCACGTTGGCCGATGACTGAGCTGCCTGCGGTATAAAAAGTATTTTATTCAACAAACTCTAACGTCTATCAAAAAAGCGAAATTCAC